>CALXAS010000120.1 GCA_944386315.1 uncultured Clostridia bacterium
AAATGATATTGATACAAAAGAAATTATTAATAAATTACGATTAGATAGAGACGACTTGGCATGGGTGGGAATTAGTCTAAAAGGAACCAATGCGATTGTAAAAGTAGTAGAAGCGGACAAAAAACCAGAAATCATTCCAGAAGAAGAGTATTGTAATATTATTGCAACAAAACCAGGAATTATCGTAAAGGTAAATGCTGCAAACCGGTACACCCCTAGTAAAAGAAGGAGATACCGTGCAAGAAGGTTCTATTCTAATAGGAGGATGGTTAGAAGGCAAGTATACTGGTATGAGATATGTGCATGCAAATGGCTCTGTACAGGCAAAAGTTTGGTATTCTCAAAAAGAAAAAGTAGAGCTAAAGCAGAGCAAAACAGTAAGAACAGGGAACGAGGAAGTGCGCTATTCCGTAAAAATAAATAATTTTCCAATAAATTTGTATAAAACCCTTTCAAATTTTGAAAAATATGATACAATAAGAGAGAATAAAAAAGTAAAACTATTTTCTGATTTTTATTTACCACTAGAAATAGAAAAAATCATTAATTATGAGGTAAAAGAAGAAGAAATTACTTATACAAAAGAACAAGCAAAAGAAATAGGAATAGAAAAAGCGAAACAAACTTTAGAAGAGCAAATTACAAACAAAGAAAACATTGTTGGTACCTATACAAATTATGAAGAAACAGAAGATGCCGTAGAGGTGGAAGTAATTTATGAGGTACTAGAAGAAATTGGGACAAAAGAAAAGTTAGTTTTTTGAAAGGAAGGATACTATGGAAGAAAAGAGTTTAAGGATATATGCAGATAAAACATTTTTTACAAGGATTACTAGCACATTAACCAAGATGCTAATTCCTACAAAAATAGGAATTAACGGAATGCTTATTTCTATGAAGAGAAATAATGTATTAAAAGCCTATGAAATGAATGCACAAATAGAAAATTCGGAAGAAGAAATAGAAAAAAAAGAAACATCTTTAAAGAAGTATGAAGATACTTTCGCTCTCTATTTAGAAGCAATTGATAAACATGTGATGGATTCTATTTATAAAAAAGTAAAGAATGATACAGCAACAGAATTTGAAAAAGATGCTTTAGCAAGATATTATGAAGTAATACATATCAAAGAAAATGAGTATATAGAATATAAATATACCAAGCAAAAATATTTATTAGAACTAGACTATGAAACCGTAAAAGATTTAAATAAAGAAAAATTATTGAAAAAATATGAGCCATTTTATCTTTCTAAAATGGATAGTTTATATAAAGGATTGTTAAAACACTATTCTATCAAATTAGCAGATAATTTAAGCTATCAAAATAAAGAAATAGTGTATGAAAAAATATTTGCCACATTAGAAGAATATATTACTAAGATACTTCCTATAAAAATGGAGGAAGAAGAAGCAAATACTTATCAAGAAATATTGGCAGAATATGATAAATTTGAGCAATATAGTGTAGGAAAATTAGATCAAAATGATGCTATACAAAAGAAGATGACACTGCTTGCTATTAGCAGAAAATTGTTCACCCATAGTTTGCCATTAGTAGTAGCGGAACAATGTTATATTAAATTATTAAGGGATACTAGAAGCTTAATTGTAGATACGAGAGTAGTGAAAAAACAAGAAAAAGCATATACCTTACTAATTAAACTAATAGAAGATTATAACATAAAACTTCTATCTACAAAAATTTATTGGGACAAACCAGAGCAAAGAGAAAACTACAAAGCCTTTTGGAAACAATATCAAGAAATTATAAAATTAAAAGACACAGATTATTTAGCTTATATGAAACAAAAGGAAACCTTATTTATTACAAATGACTTAAAGGCAGTTAGAAAAAATGAAAATAAATATTATAAAATTATCAAATTCTACAAAAACAAATTAGTAGAGCTTGGTGCTATGAGAGAATTAAAAAATAGTTTTTATTCACAAGGAAATTATGTAGGAAGGAAAGTAGCATGCAAGAGGTAGTAGATATCCTTTCAGATGGGATAGAAGAAAGCAAAGAAATAAAAGATACAATTCAAAAAGTATTAGAAACTTGTTTTGAAGAAGAAAAGATAGAAGGACTGAATTTTTATATAACTGTTACATTAACAGTGCCGGAAAAAATAAGAGAAATAAATTGCTTATACCGTAATATAGATAAAGAAACAGATGTCCTTTCTTTTCCAATGTTTGAAAAAGAAGAAATAGAACAAATAGTTCAAAAAAAGGAAAAACAAAAACTTCCAGAAGTATTAGGAGATATTGTTATTTCTATCCCACAAGTGGAAAAACAAGCAGTAGAATATGGACATAGCTTTGAAAGAGAACTTTCCTATATGGTAGTACATGGATTTTATCATTTGATGGGGTATGACCATATAGAAGAAAAGGACAAGAGGGTAATGAGACCAAAAGAAGAAACTATTTTAACAAAATTACACATAACAAGGGAATAATACAAGAAGGGAATAGCAGCAAAAAATGGAAGATGAAAGATTAAAAAATAAAAATTTTATAGATGCATGGAAGAAAGCTTTTAGTGGAATTTGGTATACCATAAAAACACAAAGAAATTTAAAAATACAGTTAGTAATAGCACTTATCGTTATCCTAGCTTGCATTATTTTTAAGCTAAATACTGTAGAATGCATGTTTTTAGCCTTTGCCACCATGCTAGTTATTATTACAGAAACGATGAATACGGCAGTAGAAACCGCTGTAAATTTGTGTACGGACAAGTTTCACCCACTGGCGAAAATAGCGAAAGATGTGGCTGCAGGAGCAGTGGTACTTTCATCCTTAAATGCAGTTATTATAGCCGTACTCATAGTAGTAGGTAGAATCTAAAGAAGGGAATGGAATCAATGAAACAAAATAAAAGTATAAAGATATTAGTCATTATATTAGTATTGTTAATTGCAGTAGCTGGTGTGCTACTGGCAATAAAATGGATAAGCGATAATGAACAAAAAGTAAATAATAATGTGGCAAGCGAAAATAGTGAACAAACAAATACTGCTACAGTAGTAGAAGTAAAAGAACCACAAATTTTCCAAGGAACAGATAGACCAATTGCAGTTATGATAGATAATCATAGAGGAGCTCTTCCACAAGCAGGTTTAAACGATGCATATTTAGTATATGAAATGATTGTAGAAGGCGGAGAATCTAGATTAATGGCATTATTTAAAGGAGTAGATTTAGAGAAAATTGGTCCAGTGAGAAGTGCAAGACACTATTTCTTAGATTACGCTTTAGAAAATGATGCAATTTATGTACACTTTGGATGGAGTCCACAAGCACAATCCGATATTAGCAGACTAAGTGTAGATAATATTAATGGAATTTATGAAAGTTCAACATCTTTCTGGAGAACCAAAGATAAAAATGCACCACATAATGTAGCAACTAGTACAGAAAAAATACTAGAAATAGCAAATAGAAAAGGATATAGTACACAATCTAATAGGGAAAGCGTGCTAAATTATGTAGCAGATCCAGTTAATTTGGATAGCGAAATGATAGCAACAACCGTAACCATACCATATTCTAATAGTAATGAAGTAACTTATGAATATGATGAGGCAACCCAGCGCTATGTCCGTTATGACAGAGGAGAAAAACAAGTAGACTGGGTAACTGGAGAAACTGTTACTACAAAAAACATTATTATAGTAAAGGTAAAAAATACTACTTTAAATGATGGAGAAAATAAAGGAAGACAAACATTAGATAATATAAAAACATTAGATGGTTATTATATTACAAATGGAAAGGCAATTGCCATTACTTGTGAAAAAACAGATAGAGCAGAACAAACGGTATATAAAGATTTAGAAGGAAATGAAATAGAAGTAAATGAC
>CALXAS010000121.1 GCA_944386315.1 uncultured Clostridia bacterium
AAATTCTCAAATTTGTATTGGTATTATTATGGTAGATAATTACGAAGAGATTATGCAAAGAATTTCTAGTGAAGATAAACCACAAATATTAGCACAAATAGAGAAAACACTTTATGACTGGGCTGCAGAATTTGAAGGGTTAATTGTAAAATCTGATAGAGATACCTTTGTGGTTATTTTAGAACAGCAATATATAGAAAGATTAGAAGAAAACCGTTTCAATATCTTAGATACCATGAAAGAAATCAAAATTCCAGGTAAACTACAATCTACCTTAAGTATTGCTATTTCTAACGAAGGAGCTTCTAATTATGAAAAATATAAATCTGCAGAAGCTGCTATAGACTTAGCACTAGGACGTGGAGGAGACCAAGCCGTTATTCGAAAAGATGGAAAATATACTTTTTTTGGTGGAAGAACACAGGAAATGGAAAAAAGAACCAGAGTAAAAGCCAGAATTGTATCTCATGCTTTAGAAGAGTTAATCAAAGAATCAGAGCAAGTAATGATTATGGGACATTCAAATAGCGATATTGATGCTATGGGAGCAAGTTTTGGTATTTATCGTATTGCAAAAACAGTAGGAAAAGAAGCCTATATAGTAAACGAAACAGGAGGAATGAGCTTAGAAACCTTTTTAGAAGAAGCAAAAAAAGAAGAAGAGTACCAAAACGCAATTATTACAAAAGATATTGCACTAGAAACGATAACACCACAAACGTTACTTGTTGTAGTAGATACTCACAAAACGAATTATGTGGAAGTCCCAGAATTATTAGAAAGAACTAACAAAATTGTAGTGATAGACCACCATAGAAGAAGTCCAGATTTTATAGAAAATGCTATATTAACCTTCCATGAAGTATATGCTTCTTCTGCTTGTGAACTAGTAACAGAGTTGATAGAATATTCCGAAAATGATATTAACTTATCAGAAATAGAAACAGAAGGCTTATATGCCGGCATCATGATGGATACCAAAAACTTTACATTTAAAACAGGTGTAAGAACTTTTGAGGCAGCAGCATATCTTCGTAAATGTGGCGTAGATATTATTAAAGTAAAAAAATGGTTCCAAAGTGATTTAGTCACTTACAATAAAATTGCGCAAATTGTAGAAAAAGCAGAAATTGTAAACGATACCATAGGAATTTCTATTTATGATGCACAAGATGAAAATGCCAATATTGTTTGTGCAAAAGCGGCAGATGAGTTGTTGACTATTAGTGATATTACAGCATCTTTTGTTATTGGTAATTTAGGAGATAAAGTGTGTATTAGTGGACGTTCTATTGGAGACATTAATGTGCAACTTATCTTGGAAAAATTAGGTGGCGGTGGTCACATAACACTTGCTGGTGCCCAAGTGGAAGGCATGAACATAGAAGAAGTAAAACAAGAGTTAATTAATAGAATTAACGAATACTTTAGTGAAATTGTAGGATAAAAGAAGATAAAGAGATAAACCCATTGAAGGTTTATCTTTTTTCTTAAAGAACCTTGAAAAAAAGCGGATTTTGAGGTAAACTATATAGGACAGTAAGAGGAGAAAGGAGAAGAAAAAAATGAAAGTAATTTTATTAGAAGACATTAAAGGAGTAGGAAAAAAAGACGAAGTCATCAATAGTAGTGATGGATATGCAAGAAATTATTTATTTCCTAAAAAATTAGCAGTAGAAGCAAGCAAAGAGAATATGGCAAAATTGCAAGCAAAGCAAGAATCTAGACAATTTAGAAAAGACCAAGAAAAAGAAGAAGCCATGAAAATAGCAAGTAAATTAAAAGAAATTACAGTAACTATAAAAGTAAAAGCAGGAGAAAACGGAAAAATTTTTGGAGGAGTAACGGCAAAAGAAATAGCAGAAAACCTAAATAAAGAGCATAAAATCGTGGTAGATAAAAAGAAAATTATGCTAAAAGAAACCATAAAAACATTGGGAGTTTACCCTGTAGAAATCAAACTATATGAGGGCGTTATAGGAAACGTAAAAGTAAAAATTGTAGAAGAATAAATAGGAAGGAAAGCATATGGATATAGGAAAAGTACCACCACATGACACAGAAGCGGAACAAGCGGTTATAGGAAGTATGTTAACAGATAAAGAAGCTATTATTTCCGCCATAGAAACCTTAAAAGAAGAAGATTTTTATAGGGAAGATAATCGTATTATTTATCATGCCATTTTAAATCTATATAATCGTGCAGAACCTGTGGATATTATTACTTTAAAAGCAGAACTTTCTTCTTTAGGACAATTAGATGCGGTAGGGGGAATCGAATTTTTGGCTACTTTGCCAGATAAAGTACCAACCACAGCCAATGTAGAAAAATATATCAAAATTGTAGAAGAAAAGTCCATATTAAGAAATTTATTAAAGACAGCCAATGAAATTATCCAGTTGGGGTATGACGAAACGCAAGATGTAGATATGATTATGGATCAAGCAGAGAAAAAAATATTTAACACCATTCAATCTAGAAACCAAAAAGGGTATAGTTCCATGAAGGATATCTTAGTAGATACCTTTACAGAGTTGGAACAGTTATATAATCAAAAACAACATATCACAGGTGTACCAACAGGATTTGCAGATTTAGATTATAAAACGGCAGGTCTTCATAATTCAGATTTAATATTAGTGGCAGCAAGACCCGCTATGGGAAAATCTGCTTTTGCTTTAAATATAGCTTCTTATGCGGCAACAAGAGCAAAAATTCCAGTTATGATATTCAGTCTAGAGATGTCAAAAGAACAGATGGCAAATAGAATTTTGTGTAGTGAGGCCATGGTAGATAGTAATAAAGTACGAACAGGAAAAATAGATGATGATGAATGGACAAAATTGGCAGAAGCGTCAGGAGAGTTATCAGAAGCGCAAATATTTATTGACGATACACCAGGTATTTCTATTATGGAAATCAGAGCCAAATGCAGAAAACTAAAATTAGAAAAAGATATAGGATTGGTGGTAATTGACTATTTACAATTAGTACAAGGAAGCGGAAAAAGAGGAAGTAGTCGTGAACAGGAAATTGCAGAAATTAGCCGTTCTTTAAAAATCTTAGCCAAAGAAATTAACGTGCCAGTCATTGCACTTTCCCAATTATCCAGAGCGCCAGAACAAAGACCAGACCATAGACCAATGCTATCAGACTTAAGAGAGTCAGGTTCTATAGAGCAAGATGCTGATATTGTTATGTTTTTATATAGAGATGATTACTATAACGAAGATAGTGAAAAGAAAAACATAGCAGAAGTTATTTTGGCAAAACATCGTTCAGGATCTACAGGAACAGTAGAGCTATTATGGCTTGGAAATTACACAAAGTTTGCCAATAAATATAAAGAATAAAGGAAAAGAAAATGACGTTAGAGAATAAAGTATTAGAAACCATAAAAAAATATCAATTAATAGAAAAAGAGGATAAATTAGTCATAGGAGTTTCTGGGGGACCAGATTCTATGGCTTTATTGCATATATTACTTACTCTGCAAGAAAAAGAGCAAATTCCTTCTTGTACTTTATTGGTAGCACACGTCAATCATATGCTACGTAAAGAAGCAGAGGAAGAGACAGCTTATGTGGAAGAATTTTGCAGATTGCATGAAATTCCCTGTTTTGTAAAAAGAGCAAAAGTAGAAGAACTAGCCCAAAAAGCAAAAATGGGAACAGAGGAAATGGGCAGAAACATACGTTATCAATTCTTTGAAGAAGTGAGAGAAAAAGAAAAAGCACAAAAAATAGTAACGGCACACCATGCTAACGATAATGCAGAAACAGTACTCATGAATATCCTAAGAGGTAGTGGTACAGCAGGTTTGAAAGGAATAGAACCAATTAGAAAAAATGAAAAAAATGTAGTATTT
>CALXAS010000122.1 GCA_944386315.1 uncultured Clostridia bacterium
TGCTAAAAAGAAGCTGGGGCAACAATCTAAAAAAACATTAGCAGTAGAAGAAATTTTTTGTAAAAACTCTTCCTTTAACCCGGCAGCATGTGTTATAATAATAGCATTTTCAGGGTGATGCTCTGCAAAGGCAATAGCATGGGCAGGAGATTCTAAGTCCCGTATGCCAGTATGAATTAAAAATGGTAATTTTGTACGTATATGTATGTCACTTACCCTGCGTTGGTCTGTCCAAGGATGCAGTTTGTAACCAACAAATTCTCCTGCATAGTACGTCTCAAAAAAGTCAATTTCTTTTTGTATACTTCTATTAGAAAGAGAAAGATAGAGAATTGGCTTCACTAAGGAACGCATGGCTTTGGTTTGCTCTATGAGAGCGATATTAAATAGGCGAAGCGGATCCATGCAGGAAAAATCCCAAAGTAAATTACCGCAAGTTTTACAAAAGATACCAGCATCTTGTACTTCCATCCGATGCTTAGCCTTGTAAGCACAGGAATTAGGGCAGTTTTGCAAATTACGATTGGGCTTGGATTTACTGATAGGACAATAAAAAGAGCAATCCTTAGGACATTGCAGAATAGCAAGTTTGGGATTGATACATACTAAGCAAATGTCGACATGATTACTTTTGCAATCGGCAAGCAATTGCCGATAACCAAAATCAGAATAAAAATAATAGTCGTTAGGGTTAGTGGCTACATGAATGTGAGAGTTAATAATCATACAAAAACCTCCTTGAAAATAATGATTTTCAGTCTAAAAATACAGATACTGGAAGAATTCTAACACATTACAAAAAGAAAGTAAACAAAATAGGAATAAAATGGAAATAAAAACATATAATAAATAGAAAGAGAACAAAAGAAGGGATGAGGCATATGATTCGAAAAGCAAATGAGCAAGATAGCAAGGCAATTGCAAATATTTCTGTAGATGAGTGGAGAAATACTTATGAAAATATTATAAACAAAACTTATTTGGAAAACTTATCTATAGAGGAAAAAACAAAGAAATATAAAGAAGAAATCAAAGATACAGTGCAATATTTAGTATGTGAAGAAGAAGGAAAAATAGTAGGTTACATTAAATATGGAGCAATCAGGGACGAAATACCGCCGTATGACAGTGAAATCTATGCAATTTATGTACAAAAGGAAAGGCAAAATCAAGCAATTGGGACAAAATTATTAGAAGCAGCAAAAGAAAACTTAAGAAAAGAAGGGTATAAAAGAATGCTGACCTGGTGCTTAGAAGAAAATGAAATAGGCAAAAGATTTTATGAAGCAAAAAAAGGAAAGAAAATTACCAAAAGAAGCATTCCTATTGGAGAGGAAAACTACATAGAAGTGGCATATGGATATGAATTATAAAGGAGGTGTGGGTCCATGAACGAAAATTGGCAAATGGATGTACAAGAATTTGAAGAGGCTGGATGTGCAGTAAATTCAGACTAAAAAGCTTCCAAAAGAAGGATTAGGAAAAAAGATTATATGAAAAGAGTCATATAATCTTTTTTCGTGCATATAATGTAATAAGAAAAAAAGAGGACAAGGTTTAGAAAAAAATTGTGTCGTAAGAAAGGAAAAAAATGATAAGTTTGATGTGTAATCCAAAAATGAGTTACTTAAAAAAAGAAGATTGCTATGCCATCTATGTACAGTATAATTTGTATTTCCTGCAAGGAGAGGCAGCTAAACTTTTTACAAAAGTGTTACAGGGAAAGCAAGATGTGCCACAATCTTATCTTAAATTTTTAGAAGAAAAACATATCTTACAAAAAGCAGCCTAAACAGAATTTACATTAAATTTTTCTTGATGCAATCCTTTATTTAATGTAAAAGTAATGAGAAAAAGGATTGTAAATTTTAGAATATGAGGAAAGAAAAAATGGAATGTGTAGCTAAAAAATTAGAGGATGTATTTTCTAAAGAAGAATTACATCATCTTATGTGGAAAAAACCAAGCTTTGCACAAATAGAACTAACAAGAAATTGTAATCAGTCATGTATTTTTTGTTTTGCTAATTGCAAGGCAGGTGTAAAAGAGAAAGATAGTAGTTTAGAAAAATGGAAACAGACCGTAGATAAGTTAGAAAAGTTGGGGGTATCTAAAATTCATTATACAGGAGGAGAAAACTTTTTATATCCCTATTTTACAGAAATTTTGCAATATACGAAAGAAAAAGGTTTTTGTGTGCAAGTCAACACAAATGGAACTATCGCAATTGATAAAACACTTCCATTTGTGGATGAATACGTGTTTTCTGTACATGGCTTGGGGGAAGTGCATAATGCAATTGTAAAGAAAGAGAATGCTTTTGCATTAGTAGAGAAAAACATAAAAAAAGCAGCAGAAGCTAAAAAAATAATACATATCAACATGGTGTTAGTAAAAAGTAATTTTGATCATTTTGAAGAGGTATATGAATATTTTGCTAGTCGTTATCCGATTAAAAGTTTTTCGCCCACTTTTGCAGCTATCTCCAATAATGGAACTCATTTTGAAGAAGAAAGAATTCCTATCCATCGAAAAAATATCGAAAAATATTTTGAGGGACTAAAAAAAATAGGAAAAGAAAATTTAACTCTAAAACATGGGTTATATGCTCTATTTGAATATGAACCTTCCTTAATAGAAAGAAAATATCCTATTGAGTTGCCTATTTGTGCAGCAGGGAAGGACAAACTAATTATTAAATATGATGGAAGCGTATATCCTTGTAATTTCTTTTTGAATAAAGACTACTATTGTGGAAATATTTTTACAGAAGATGAACAAGAAATTTGGCAAAAAGGAAAAGGCTTTGCACCATTTCGTGAAATGATTTTAGAAGAAAAAATACCAGAGAAATGCAAAGCTTGTCAAAATAAAAGATGTTTTTCAGGCTGTAGAGTGTGGACAAAAAATTATATAGAAGGAGGAAAAAAGATTGACTATGAAAGAGATATCCGATGTGAAATTGCACATGCATTTGTTGGAAATGGAGATTACCAATCGATGTAACTTAAATTGTGCACATTGCTATAACCGTGGAGAAACAAAAGAAGATATGCCTTTTTCCGAAATGATAGAATTGTTTCATTTTGCACAGAAATATGGAGTGAGTAAATTAGTTATTTCAGGAGGAGAAGCATGTCTGCATCAAAAATTGCCAGAATTTTTAAGCTATATTAGTAATCATAAACAAAGAACAAAAGAAAAAATGCCTAAAATCGTATTGCAATCCAATGGAAAAATAAGAGATTATCTTTCCACATTAGATTTATCAGGTGTGGTTTTAGTACACCTAAGTTTTGATATAGATGAAAATGGTGTTAGAAAAATAGACGAAAATGAGACAGTCCAGTTAGCAAAACAATTAAAAGAAAAAGGAGTGCAAGCTTACTTTTTTGCAACTATTCATAAGAACAACCAAAACCATATAGAAGAAATGGTAGAAATAGCAAACAAAAATCAAATACCTATTGCTTTTAACTTGTGTTCTGAAACAGGAAAAAATGAAGAAATCCTTTTAACGAAAGAAGAGAGAATCCAGGCATACAAAAAATTATTAGCTTATGAAAAACAAGGCAAAATAAGGCCTGTAAAACATCCACATTTAGCAGTACTCCGCTATACAGAAAAAGAACTAAAACAAGATGGAAAAATACATGGAGGATGTACAGCAGGAATTGGTTCTTGTAGTGTTTTGTCAAATGGAGATGTCATTCCTTGCCCTTTCTTAAGAAAAAAAGCAGGGAACATTAGAGAAAAGGGAGAAAAAAATATAGAAGAGACTTTAGTAGATATTTGGTTACATGCACCGTTATTTGCTATTTTGAGAAAGAG
>CALXAS010000123.1 GCA_944386315.1 uncultured Clostridia bacterium
ACCATAGGTTCTATAGCAAGTGTCATTCCTGGTTCTAATGTAATTCCTCTTCCTGCCTTTCCATAGTTTGGAATGCCAGGATCTTCGTGCATTTGTCTTCCTATACCATGCCCTTGAAATTCTTTTACCACACTAAAACCATTTTTTTCTACATATTCTCCTATATTATGAGAAATATCTCCTAAACGATTTCCTTTTTTCGCATATTGAATACCTACAAAAAAAGCTTCCTTAGTTACATCTATTAACCTTTTCGTTTCCTTATCAATTTTTCCTACTGTATAAGTTCTAGCACAATCTCCATGAAATCCATCTTTATAAGTAACTAAATCCACGCTGATAATATCTCCTTCTTTTAAAATTACTTTTTTGGAAGGTATTCCATGGATAACTTCATCATTTACGGATGCACAAATAGCTCCTGGAAATGGTGGAATTCCCTTTACTCCACTAGGATATCCTTTTTCTGCCGGAATTGCCCCATTTTTTCTCATTTCTCTTTCTGCTATTTTATCTAGCTCCCATGTAGAAATTCCTGGCTTTATAGCCTCCTCTACTGCTTTTTGTGCTAAGTAAGCTACTCTGCATGCTTCTCTCATTTTTACAATTTCTTGTTTTGATTTAATGGTTACCATTGCTTTTTTACTTCCCTTCTATTGCCTTTTATGATGGATTTGTTTCTAAATATTTTTCTACCTCTTTTGCTACATCCTCTGAAGTTTTTCCAGAATGAATATTTAATTTAACTGTATATAATAAATCTTGTGCTTTATAATACTCAACTAATTTTCCTGCTGTTTCATAATGTACTTGCAATCTTTGTTTTACAGTTTCTATACTATCATCCGGTCTTTGCTCTAAAGGGCTACCACAAACATCACAAATTCCTTCTACTTTTGGCTTTTTAAATTCTAAATTATATACCTCTCTACAGTCTTTATTAGAACATACTCTTCTTTTTACGATTCTATCTATAATATCTTCATCAGACAAATCCAATTCCACTGCAATATTTATTTTTTGATGATGCTCTTTTAAAAATCTATCTAAAGCTTCTGCTTGTTTCACTGTTCTTGGGAAACCATCTAAAATAACTCCATTTTTACAATCTGGCTCCAATAATCTCTTTTCCACTAATTGGATAGCAAGTTCGTCTGGAACTAACTCTCCTTTTGCTACATACTCCTCTATTTGTTTTCCAATATCTCCAGCCCTACTGATATAACTTCTAAATAACTCTCCACTAGAAATGTGTATCATATGCAAAGCCTCTGACAACATTTTTCCAACAGTCCCTTTCCCTGAACCAGGTTTTCCTAGCATAACAATATACATTTTTTTCCTCCTTTTCCTATGTTTTACAATTCACAACTATATTTATTATAGCATTTTTTGCCCGAAAAGGCAAGCCAATTTTGGCTCGCCTTTTCGTAAAACTCATGGATAATTACTTTTTTAAAGGAATATATAAATCTTATCCTCTTCTTTCTTTATGTTAAAAGTAATACCAAACAACTCTCTTAAACATTTTAGGGTTTCATCAAGTTCTTGATAAACCCCAGCATCACTTAGCTTGTACCCCTGAATTTCCAATACCTCGTAGCTTGCTCCATTTTTCTTAAATTCTCTTTTAATGAGCAATAACACAGTTATTATGATTTCATACATTTCAATCCACATATTATCCATAGTTACAGCTCCTGAAGAATTGTACATATGAATATCCGTACATTTTCTCTCCAAGTAGTATTCTAACTGTTTCCGATAGTATCCAATTCTCCGATTAATTTGCTTCACAACTTGTTTCATGGTTTCTTTTTCCATCCTGATACCTCCCTTATGAATTTAAAAAATGTTTACAGAGAGTTCTTTCCTCGTTAGACATAGGAAAGACTTTTCCTGCAAGTTGCTCTTTGTATTATAGTATATTTGCATCAATTGTGCAAGTATATTCTTTTTCTTTCGTCCCAATTCCTTTATTTTATGTTTTGCAATTTAAAGAACGTCCCTAAATTGCAAAAAAATGAACTTTAAGGAACGTCCCCAAAGTTCAAAAGTTCAAGTTTATTTTTTTATTCTAAGAATCCTTTATAATGTCTCATAACAAGTTGTGATTCTAATTGTTGTACTGTCTCTAATGCAACTCCTACTACAATCAAGATAGATGTTCCACCAAAGGCTAAGTTTAGACTTGTAAATCTCATAAGCATTGGTAGGATAGCAATCACTGCTAAGAAAAATCCTCCAAATAATGTTAATTTTGAGATAATAGATGCTAAATAGTCTGTAGTTGGTTTTCCTGCACGAATTCCTGGTATAAATCCTCCATTTTTCTTGATATTATTAGATACTTCTGCTGGATTGAATGTTGCATAAGTATAGAAATAAGTAAATCCTATAATTAACAACAAATATACGATTGCATTTGCAATGGTATAACCAATTCCTACGCTAGATGAAGATGTTGCCATAGAGAAATTATATATTACATTCCAGAATCCTGTTTGACTTGCTATATCTGGTACAAACATTTGAATAATCATAGCAGGGAATGTCATAAATGAGGATGCAAAGATAATTGGCATAACACCTGCCATTGCTAGTTTCAATGGTATATGTGTGTTTTGTGCTCCCACCATTTTTCTTCCAACTACTTTTTTAGAATATTGTACTGGTACTCTTCTTTCTGCTTGTTGTACAAATACCACTCCTGCTACTAAGATAATAGCTCCTATAATAATTCCAAGTGCTGTTAATAATCCTGTTGTGGAGAATACTCCTCCTTCAAAGATTAAATTCCAAATACTAACTACTCCACTTGGCAAACCTGCTATAATACCTACAAAGATGATAATAGAAATTCCATTACCAATTCCTTTGTTGGTAATTTGGTCTCCTAGCCACATAAGTAATGCTGTTCCTGCCATTAAGGAAATAACAACTGTTGCTCCTGTTACAAATCCTGTATCAATAAAGATTCCAGAAGAACTATAAGCAAGATATACTCCTACTCCTTCAATAAGAGCTAAGACAATGGTAAGAATTTTGGTATAACGATTAATTTTGTTTCTACCATCTTCTCCTCCTTCTTTCATTAATCTTTCTAAAGAAGGTATTACCATTCCTAACAATTGTATAACAATAGATGCTGTAATATATGGGCTAATAGACATAGCAAAGATAGATAATCTAGAGAATGCACCTCCAGATATCATATCTATTAATGATGAGATTCCTTGTCCTGAAAAAGCTTCTGCTAATTGAAAAGAATCTACTCCTGGTACGGTAATGTAACATCCTAATCTAAAAATAACGATTAGTAATAATGTGTACATTAATTTTTTACGTACGTCTGGTGTTTTTAAGGCATTTTTAATGGTTTTAAACAATTATATCACCTCTGCCTTTCCACCTAAAGCTTCTATCTTTTCTTTGGCAGCTTTTGTGAATCTTACAGCTTTAACAGTTAATTTTTTCTCTAGATTTCCTGTTGCTAGGATAACAATTCCATCATTTACTTTTGAAATAATACCGTCAGCTACTAATGTTTCTGCAGTAACTTCTTCTTTACTTGATTTGTTAAGCATATTTAAGGTAACTTCTGTATATTTCTTAGCATGAATATTTGTAAATCCTCTTTTTGGTAATCTTCTATATAATGGTGTTTGACCACCTTCAAATCCACGTCTTACTCCTCCACCTGATCTTGCTTTTTGTCC
>CALXAS010000124.1 GCA_944386315.1 uncultured Clostridia bacterium
GAAATGCTTTTAAAATGGATAAAGAATATAAATTAATAATATCCTTTAAAATTCTGTATTCTTCTTCAGACAACTCTAAGGAAGTCGTACTTGGCGGATTCAAAGCTTCTTCAAAAGATTTCCAGCAATATGCTCGTAAATTTTCTGTTCTTTGCCAAGGTTTCAAAGGACATTTCGATGCTTTTCCAGAACAGAATAAACATTCTACTTCTCTCCCTTTTTGTAGCATATGTTCGAAAACAAATCCAGGACATCTATCTTTTTTGTTTTCTGGATGTAGACTGACTGTCTGAAAGTTTACGTTATCATTCAAAAAATCTTCGTATGGAATAGTTCCTATTGGTAATGCTGAAGCCCCCAGATAATTCCATTCCACAGAATAAAGATGTTGTGCCCCCGACGAATCTTCTACTTTAAAAGAACTTGAACCGGTATATTCAGAGCGAATAGATTCATATGCTAGAAGAATGACATCTTTAATACCTTCTAACCGCTTTTTCTGGTGAAATTCTTTTTCACCATTTACAAGAGACGTTACCTCAATAAAGCCTTTTCCATCACATATCATACATGATATAGCTCTCTCGTGCCGTATAGGGTCTCTTTGTAATCCAGTTCCTTTACACCTATCACAAATTTTTTTCATTTAAAAGACTCCTTTCTTAATGAAATAATACATAAGTTATTACTTTTCCGTAAGTATTATAACACAAAAAGTATTTCTCCGCAATACCCAATTAAAGCTTTTAACTAATCTCTCCCCCCATAACTTCTTCCATTACTCTAATTTAATATTTCTTTAAAATACAACTATCTCTCTTCTCCCAGTTCTTTACTTTTAAAATCTTCTCTATCACATTCTAAATATGCCTCATACAAAATTTTTCTCATATTTTCAATGGAATCTATTTTTGTTCCATCTACTTCTATATCTGAATAATCTCGCACATAAGCAAATGCATAAAATTTTCTATCCAAATTTCTATTCTCTAATTTTAGTTTTGTCAAGTTTACATCTCTTGCATCTAATACTGGCTTATCGGAATCTATTAACACCCATTCTCCATCATCTGCTACATTTCGAATATAACAAGCTGTAAAATAATGGCTTTCTGTTTTGGTTTCTTCTCTTCTATCTAGTTTTTTTACCCAATCTTTACCTAAAGTGATAATTTGCATAGCCGGAATGTTTTTACTTCTTGCTAAAGCGGTAAATAATGTACTACTATCGCAACATCCCGTTCTTTCTCTTGATTTTAAAATTTCTTCTGCTGTTCTGGTAAACTTTCTTCTATCTTTGCTATTATGTATTCTTTCTGTATTTTGATTCATCCACACTAAAAGATTTCTCACTAGCAGTCCATCTGTATCTCCCTGTACTTGTTCTACTGCATTTCTTATATACTCCGTTACCTCTGTTCTTTCCCCTGATTTTAAATATTTTGTTACATTACCAAATTCCGGAAATGCTAACAATCCTTTTTCATTCATTCTCTATTTCCCCTTCTATAAATAAATTTCTATTTTCTTCTGCTAACAAATCATTCTTTATTATCGTATCTGACAAATAAATTTCTTCTTCCATTTTTTGCAATAATTTTTGTAACTCTTCTGTTTCTTCTATTTCTTCTAGTGTTTCTCTATCATAATAGGTTTCATTAATGCAATAATTTGTACTGGTAACAAATCCTAAGCCTTTAATAAAGGAATAATCCTTTTGCGAAAATATACTACTTCCTATAGAAAAATCATCTTCTATTCCCAATAAATCTAATATTGTTGGTTTTATATCTATTTTAGAAACGGTTCTTGCTATATTTTCAGAATCTTTTGTCTCTGGAATTTTTATGCCAAAAGGTACATGTACATCTTTCATGCTATCGTCAAAATCTGTATATTCCATTTCATTCTCTTTATACAATTTTTTAATTTCTTCTGTACAGGTAAATCCTGCTCCATGGTCTCCATACACTACTAAGATACTATTATTTATTAACCCTGTTTCTTCTAGCTTTTCTATAAATTTTCCGAAAGCATAGTCTGTAAAATTACAACAAATCAAATAATTTCTAAATGACTCCTCATCATAGGTCTGTAAGTCTTCTTGTGAAATCGTCAACTTTTCTTCTAAATTAGATACACCATCTAAATAGAAAGGTACATGTGTTGTTACACTTACTAAAGTAGTACAAAATTTGCCTTCATAGGCACTCATTTTATTAACCGCTTCTTCTAAAAATCCTTCATCCGAATAAAATTCTCCTGCCTTTTCTATATCTGGGAAACTGTCAATATCATTGTATTCATCAATATGATATCCCGTATGATACACTTCATCTCTATTCCAAAATGTACTTGTATTAGGATGCATAAAAGAAGTGTAATATCCGCTCATTTCTTAATGTAGTATAAATATCACTCCATGTATTATCATAATATTTTTGAAACACGTACCCATTTTCTAATGGATACATAGAATTTTCCATTTCAAACTCAGAATCTGCTGTCGTTCCTAAACCCTGGTTATACATGTCTGTACAATAAATATTTTCGCTGAAAAATCGATTTAAATTAGGTGTAATTTCTTTTCCATTTACCGTTTTTCCTATTACAAATTCATTTAAACTTTCTAGTTGCAAAATAATGACATTACTATCCTGCACAGCTCCTGTATAAATCGTTGTTGTTTCTTTTTCCTTTTGATTTTCTTCATAGGCATTTGCCAGTCTTTCTTCATCTATCGGTTCTTTTACAAACAAACTAGAAAGATAATCTTTGGCATCTTCATAATGATAATAATAAATAGATGCATCTTGTACAATCAAAGACTTATTGTAGCCTTTGTCTTGATAGATATAGTTGATATTATCTTTTACAATTCCTACATTTAAAAGTACAATAATAAGAATGACAATAGATTTCGCTATTTTATTGGCAGAATAGGAATTTTTCCATTTCTTATATGCCAATATACTAAGTATAGCAACACATAAGTTGTCTATCCAAAATAGAAGTATACTTTTTATATTTATAACATATAATAAGCCATTTCCTATCTCTTTAGCATATTTTACATTTTCTATTTGGTAAAAAGACAGAAAATTGGTAGAATAACTATAATAAAGAAAATCCGCATATAAAACGAGTGTCACGATGGCATAAATGCTATTCAAATAGATATAAGCAAATTTATCTTTATGATTGATAACAGGTACCATAAGCAATAAAGCTGCTGCCACTGTATAACATACTACATCTACTCCTATGGATAAATTTAAAAGGTAATTGATTAGTAAGCCTTTATATACTAATAGACATGTTCCCAACAAAAAAATTACGTTATTTTTAGCTATTTTTTCTAATTCTCCTACAATACTATCCCATTTTATTCCTTTTTCTTTATAAATTGCTAAATCTTTCATGCCTTCCTCCTATTACTATTTTTACTGCTCTCTTTTTATGGTTCTTCAAAAAAGTCGTTTCTCTTTCCTTGTTCTATTTCTTCATATAGTTTTATTTTTACTTCTAGTCTCTCCAAGGTATTTTGAATTTCTTGCTGTTTTTCTAGTAAATTCTCTCTTTGCTCTATTAATAAATTTTTTCTCGCTTGTAAGGATTCCCTACCATCTTTAAATAGG
>CALXAS010000125.1 GCA_944386315.1 uncultured Clostridia bacterium
GATTTTGTAGGAATCCTTTCTTAATAGATGCTTTGTTGTTATTGTTCCTAACTTAGAATAAATATCCTTGTTTTACTCTTTATAATAGATGTTACTTAAGAATATTTTCTACTTTTTCTCTTTATTTATTCCTTTATCTTCCTTTTTTCGTCACGATTTATTTCCATTTTTGTGTATTTTTTTACTTTTTTGTCATTATTTGTCAAAACTTTTTTGTTGCCATTTTTTAGGAAATTATATATAATAGAGCCATTCCAAAAAGGAGGTAAATGCCTATGTTTCAACATCGCTTTTGGGAGGCTCGGAATTTTGTAGGCCGAATGGGATTGCATTACTGCATCCATTTGGCAACACCAGAAGAGCGCATGTATTGGGATGGCATGCTTTATGATAAAGGCGTTCCCATTTTATCTGCACTTTATTCCCTGCTTTCTACCCCTTACTGCTTTTCTTAGGGCAGTTTGTACGGTAATTGCTTTTACTTTCGTGAAGGCATAAGAAAAAGCCAGCTTTTCTTTGATTAAAGAGTTGCTGGTTTTTTTCTTTTCTCTACTAAATATCCATTTTCCTGTACTTTCTATTAGTATATTTTTTCCTACCTCTTTTGCCTAAGGCATAAGTTATTTTACATACTCATTTAAAGGTTTCGTTCTATATTTTAGCTCATCTAATTTATCTGTAGACACATAGCCTGCTACACCATTGATTACATCTGGGATACGGTTTACTATGGTTGCACAAGTTAATTCTACTGTAGATGGTCTAGCTACTACAATAGTAGTATTTGGCTCTCCTTCTATTGTCCATTCATTTTTATCATAATCCTCTTTAGAATACACTTTTCCTATGCATTCACTTTCAATAGTAATACCCTCTTTGGTTGTTGTAGTAACCACTGCACTCATACCAGTAGCATCACCTGCTTTTACAGTCATTCCTAATGTACTAGAGTAAATATCTTCTTTATAAGTTTGTGGGACTGTTTTTTGTGTTTGAGATTCTACTGTTAAGCCAAGTTTAGAACATAACCAACCATTTACATTCCACATATAAGATGGTAAATATTCTCCTTTATTAATAATGGCTTGTCTTTCTGCGTCACTAATTTTATCTACAGAAGCCACTTGCTTATCAAATTCCTCTAATGTAAGTCCTGCACCATGGGCATTGGCAAGTGCAATTCCATAGTCTTCTACATTATAGCTAGAACTTCCTTTGATTTTAGTAATTTTATGTGTAGAACCTGCAATCGCAGAAATTAGTTCTCCCCAATAAATATCTTGATAGCCACTTCCTGTAATCGTGCATCCATTTTGTTTAGCAAGCTCATCTAATTTTTGTGTAATAGCAGGATTAGAATTTGCTGGGAAGAAAGCTTCTTCACAAGTCGTAATTGCATTAATACCAAGCTTTGCGCAAAGCATTAAAGCATCTTCTACATCTTTTATTAAACTCATGGTTGTTACTACCACAATATCTGGTTTCACTTGTTTTAGCATTTCCTCTGCTTTATCTGCAGCTGTAATGGTAACTCCTTTAGGTTCTCCTCCCATAACGCTTGAGATATCTTTTCCTACTACTTCTGGATTTACATCTACTGCGCCTACAATTTCTCCTCCTTTTTCATATACATAACGCATGGTATAAACTGACATTTTTCCAGTACCATATTGTACCACTTTCACTTTTCTGTCCATCTTTTGCACACTCCTTTTTTATTTATTTTACAACAGGAAAAGAAACTTTTCCCATGTGTAATCTGTACATCTTCTTAAGTTCATTATGAACTTTTTTCTCTTTTGCTATACTTGATTTTTCTAATTTCCAAATATTTTTAAGATAAATTCATAAATACCTGTTCCAATTCCTTTTACAATATTTACTATAACATCTACAATTGCCTTTACAATAAAATTATCTTCATAAAAGGAAACTAACATCTGATGTGTAGGTGGAAAAAACCATAAAAACAAGATAATGAGTAAAATAATTCCTAAGGCTTTTAGTAAATCTTTCGTTTTTTTCCATGTCCACTTTTCTTTTATTTTGTACCCCTTGCTTCTCCAATAATCATTATAGGCTTGTCTGTAGGCTCTTTGCATTTGTGAATGAATTGCTTTTGCACTCGCCATTCTAGAATTTTCATTGGTAGCATAGGATTTGTTCTGCGCAACTTCTTGATTTCTCTCTTCTCCATTCTGTTTATTGATAGCTCTTTCCTCTTGTAACATTTGCTCATAAGTTTCCTGCATCTTTCTTTGTTCTTCCTGTCTCTTCCTATCCTCTTCTTGCTGCTTTTGCCACTGCAGGTCACTATCATACTTGCTTCTTTTTTCTTCATTTGACAAAACATCATAAGCCTCATTAATTTGCTTCATTCTCTGCTCTGCTTTTGCTTTTTCTTCTTGCGGTTTTCCATCTGGATGATATTTTTTAGCAAGCACTCTATATGCTTTTTCAATTACTTCTTTAGAAGCTTTTTCACTTACTTCTAAAATTTCATAATAATTAGCCATACTACTTCTTTCCCCATATTTCAATCATTTTCATTTAGATTATATCATAAGCCCAAAAAATATGCTACCTTATGGGGTAGTATTTTCTCAAAAAGTGTGGTATAATGCTTTCAGCATGATAAAAATGGGAGTGATAACATTGAAATTAACCTCAGATAATGAAACACTAGCAGAAAATAAAGTTCTTATTTTATATTTATTAAATAAGGTGGGAAAGCCTATTTCTAATGATTCTTTACTTAATTTAGTACTTGCTGTAACAGATATGAATTATTTTTATTTTCAGCAATTTTTATTAGATTTATTAGAAAATGGCTATATTATGAATTATTATAAAGATGACCACAGTTTTTATGAAATTACTCGGGTTTGGAAAGGAAACTTTAGAATTAACACAAGATATTCTTCCAGGCATTATAAAGTTAAGAGTAGATAGTAATTTTAAAAATGAATTAGAAACTTTTGAAAATGAACATTCTGTTATTGCAGAATATATTCCACGTAGCGAAAATGATTACATGGTTACTTGCAAAATTATCGACCACAACGACGTTGTTTTTGAAGTAAAAACTTTTGCTGGTTCTGGGGAACAAGCAAAAGAAATTGTAGACAACTGGAAAAAACATGCGGAAGAAATGTACCCAAAAATTTTGAGTATTTTAACACAAGAAAAAAGCTAGAAGTTTTAAAAATTTCTAGCTTTTTTTTTTGCTATTTTTTATCTTATAGAATGTGCCCAATTTGCAATTTCTTGTATATCTACATCTTTGGATTGTTCTTCCGTTCTCTTTTTGATTTCTACTTGATTTTGTTCTACTTTTTTTCCTACTGTAATTCTAACTGGTATTCCTATTAAATCCATGTCATTAAATTTTACGCCAGGTCTTTCGTTTCTGTCGTCTAATAATGTTTCTACCCCTAAATCGTTTAATTGTTTATATAGCTGTTCTGCTACCTCTTTTTGTTTTTCATCTTTAGGGTTGATTAACACAATTGCTACTTTATATGGTGCTATATTCATTGGCCAGATAATTCCTTTTTCATCATGATTTTGCTCTACTACTGCTGCAATAATTCTTTCTATTCCTAT
>CALXAS010000126.1 GCA_944386315.1 uncultured Clostridia bacterium
TTTTCTATTTTCTTTAATTCTTTTTCTAAATGCGGTATCTTTTTGATATTATTGGCTCGATTTAAGATAGTAATTTTTTCTGCAATCGTTTCCTCTGCTGTGTAAAAAGCTGATAAATATATCCAAGTCTCCCCTTCTCCTCTTTGCTCTTCTACTACTTCTCCTGCTACTTTTAAAGCTATCAAGCTATCTTCTACTTCTTCTCCGTGTTACTCCTAACAGTTGTTTACAAAACTCATACAAATTTTCTTTTCTAACGGTTGTATGACCATTGACAGAAGCACACAGAATAGCATATTTAATACCACTTTTTATTCTCTTTTCGTTGTTATATGCAATTCCTAAATCCAGTGCCATTTTATCTATTTTTTTAAAATCTACATTGTTTGCTATATCCACTAATAAATAAGGGTTCGCCTCAATTTCTTCTATAGCATTTGTTCCTAATTTTTTATATACATTTTTCGCATTTTGCACTCCTATGCCAAACTTTTCTAGAAAGCCAACAATTTGCCATAATTCCCAATTTTCTATAAAACTTTCTGAAATATTTTTTGCTTTTTCCTCATTAATTCCTTTAATGACCATCAATCTTTCTGGTTGTAATTTTAAAACGGAAATGGTCTCTTCTCCAAAAGTATCAATTATTTTTTTAGCGGTTGCCGGTCCTACTCCTTTAATAGTTCCATTTGACAAATATCTTTCTAAAGCTCCCAAACTTTGTGGCATCATCTTTTCAAAAGTATCTACCTTAAATTGTTCTCCATAATCCTGATGTGTTACCATTTTTCCTGTTAGTTTTAATGTGTCTCCTACGCTAATAAAAGGAAGATACCCTACTATAGTTGTTTCTTCCTCCTTCGTTTCAAAACTGGCTACTGTATAACTATTCATTTCGTTTTGATAGATTATTTCTTTTACTTCTCCTTGTATTTCCAATGGATTGCCTCTTTTCTTTTTGTTTCTTTGGTTATTGTATCAGAAATTAGAAAAAAAATCTACCTATTAAAAGGTAAATTTTTAGTGTTTTATGTATTCTTTATACTCTCTATCACTTCTTTACAATCCTTCCAGTTCACAAGCTCTATGCTATCATAGTCTTTACTTAACTTTTGCAAAATATTCCCGAGTATCATCTGAAGAGTCTAAATCTGTTACAATAATATGTTTTATATTCTCTTCTTTTCCATAAATAATTTTAAATAAGATAGAACGCAAAAATCCTTCTATTTTATTTTCTTGGTTCTTTACCGCTATAATAAAATAAATCCCATCTGATTTTAAATTGGTACAGGTATAAATATTAATTAATGTTTTTACAATTTCAAATAAACCATATAACGCTAGAGTCCATAAAATTGTGGTAAATATAAAATCTCCCATATGTATGCCTCCTATACCATATCATATGAGAGATTTTTTATTTCGTTACTTTCGAATGGTTGCTCCCTGTTTTTCTAAAGCTGCTATTACTTTTTCTAATACACCATTAATTTCTTCATCTGTTAAAGTTCTATCATTGGCTCCTAATTCCAATGTGTAGGCAATGCTCTTTTTGCCTTCTTCAATTCCTTCTCCTGTATATACATCAAATACCTCACTACCTAATAATAAGGAACCTGCTGCTTTTTTAATAGATTTTGCAATTTCTTCTGCTGTTACTTCTTTTGCTACCATAAATGCTAAATCCTTTTTTACACTTGGATATTTAGAAATTTCTTTATATTTCATTCTTCCTACTTTTTTACTGAATAACTTATCTAAATTCATTTCTAATACAAAAACCGCTTCTTTTATCTTTGCTGGATGTACTCTACCCATATAGCCTACTACATCATTATTTACAGAAATAGCTGCACTTTGTCCTGGATGAAATTCTTTTGGCATTTCTTTATTGGTTACAAAACTATATCTTCCTGCATAGCCTAAAAAGTCTAACATTTCTTCTGCTATTCCTTTTAGCACATAAAAATCAACGGCTGTTTTGTGCATTCCTAAATAGAATTCTCCTGTCATTAACACGGCTATTTTATTTTCCTCTCCATAGTCTTCTCCTGTTTTATAGAAAGATTTTCCTATTTCAAATATAGATATATCTTTTTGGCTATGTGCCTTGTTATATTCATAAATTTTGATAAAAGATGGAAGAATACTATGTCTTAAGGTATTTCTTTCTTCTGTCATAGGAGCTAACAACTTGGCAATCTCTGTATCATCACAAGTAAAGTTTTTTGCTTCTTTCTCATTTACTAAAATATAGGATAGTGTTTCATTTAGCCCTAAATCTATCATTTTATTTCTTAACTCTCTTGTTCTTTTGTCATAACTTCCTGCCTTTATAGGAAGCGCTGGCAATCTTCCTTCTATGTTATTTACACCATAAATACGACCTACTTCTTCTATTAAGTCTTCTGGTATAGAAATATCAATTCTTCTTTTTGGTACAGAAACCAAAATAGTACCTTCTTTTACTTCATAGGTAAATCCTAATCTTCTAAATACATTTAGTACTTCTTCTTGAGGTACTTCTGTTCCTAAAACTTGATTAATTTTAGAAAAAGTAATCGTAATTTTGGTATCTTCTAAAGATGTGGTATCTTGTTTTACTAAACCTCCTACTATAGTTGCATCTGCATATTTTTCTAGTAAATGACAAGACCTTTCTATTGCCATATAAGTTCTATTTGGATCTAAACCTTTTTCAAAACGGCTACTAGCCTCACTTCTTAATATTTCTTTAGCCGTTTTTCTGATATGTACGGCATCAAAAATAGCTGCTTCAATAATAATGTTTTTCGTATTTTCTGTTATCTCCGTATCTAATCCACCCATAACACCTGCAAGACCAATAGCTCTTTCTCCATCGGAAATAACAATATCTTCCGAAGACAAGGTTCTTTCTATATTATCTAGTGTTGTTAATGTTTCTTGGTCCTTTGCCATTCTTACTTCTAGCTTTCCTTTTAGGCTATCTGCATCATAATAATGAAGTGGCTGACCTGTTTCTAGCATAACATAGTTACTAATATCTACTACATTATTAATTGGTCTAATTCCAGAAGCCATTAATCTGTTTTTGATAAAGGCTGGACTTTCTTTAATCACTACATTTTCCACTTTTTTTGCCAAAAAGATTGGACAGTTTTCTGTATGAATTTCTACTTTAAAGCTATCCTTCACATTTTCTTTTGTCTCTGTATGAGAAACTTGCATCGGTTTTACTTTTTTATCATAGATAGCTGCAATTTCATATGCCATTCCTAAAATGCTTAGTAGGTCTCCTCTATTGGCTGTTAAATCAAAGTCAATGACATCATCTTTCATTTCCATGTAGGCAATTGGGTCTTCTCCTACTTTGGCTTCTTTTGGCAATTCATGAATGCCTTCTTTATCTTCTGGCTTTAAAAATTTGCTCTCTAGTCCTAATTCTGCAATAGAACAAATCATTCCATTCGATTCTTTCCCTCTAATATTTCCTTTTTTTATTTTTACGCCACCTGGAAGTTCTGCACCTGCAAGTGCTACAATTACCTTTAAGCCTGCTCTTACATTAGGTGCACCACATACAATTTGCAAAACTTCATCTC
>CALXAS010000127.1 GCA_944386315.1 uncultured Clostridia bacterium
TCCCATTGCTCCTATTCCGCTCACACCTTCTTTACCATCTCGTAATTCCTCTTCTATATCTCGAATGGTAAGATACTTGGTATTTTCTGTGGTAGCAATTCTTTCTGCTACAATAAGGGGGTCTATAAAGTCTATCATAATTCTAGCAGGGGAAGAGGCAAAATTAGCACCTGCTCCCATAATTCCTTCATAATAACTTTGGCATGCCCCTGCAAAAATGGCTAAACTTCCCTTTTTTTTCTCCCATTTTCTTGCTTCCATTACACTACTTATGAAATGCCTAGAATTACGATAATTATATACATCATTAAAAGCAGTTCCTTTTTTTATCATGCCATCATGTCCTGTAATTACTAGTATATCTGGCTGATATTTTTCTAAAAGCCCTACTACATAATTTGCTTGTTTATTCTCTGGAATATTCTTTACAATGGCATCTAATCCTAAACTTTTATAATAACGAATGGATTTTTCACTATATCTCTTGTCTCCATCTAAATGCAAAATTCTTCCCATTGTTATCGTTTTTACACTACGCTTTGTTTCTTCTCCCCACCACAACACCTTCTTTGGGTGGTACATACAATACTTAGGATTTTGCAAACAAGTTTGAATTCGATTGGTTATTTTTTGCTCTAATGCCTGCATACGGTCTTCTACCGTTCTTTTATCCATAATTTCCAAATCTTCTAAGGGACTATCTGCCACAATTCTATGCGTTAAACCGCTTCAAAATAGCAAATTCTACTCCATTGCTGGTTTTTATGATTTTTGTTACTTCAAATACGACATCTTTTCCATAAGAAATACGACCTACAATATCTCCTTTTCTAATTTTTCTCACAATACCACCTCATACATTTTGCTTTACTATAAAATATGTTGCATCCTGTAGATTGGTGCTATTTTTTGTTGTCTTTTTTGTTTTTTAGCGTAGTTTTGTCATTATTTTTTAGGAGAAATTACTTTATTTTTCCTTGTTTTTCTCTTCTTTTTATGATATAGTAAGTTTGGCTTCCTAAAAGAAGTTTAAATATTTTTAATTATTAAGTAGACTATTTCCTTCTAGAATGAAAGACTTAAATTTTGTAAGGAGAATTTTGTCAAAAGATATTAAATCTAGAATTTTAAGAAGGAGGTAATCTGTTATGGAAGATAAAACTATTGTATGTAAAGATTGTGGTACGGAATTTGTTTTTACTGTAGGGGAACAACAATTCTATGCGGAAAAAGGATTTACGAATGAGCCACAAAGGTGTCCTGCTTGTAGAAAAGCAAGAAAAGAACAAAGAAGAAATCAAGGCAGTTTTTAATAATACATAAAAAATCTACCGCTATAAGGTAGATTTTTTGTTTATGTTTTGTTTTTTGTGAAAGATTTTCTATTATAACTTTTTACTAATATCGTCTATCCAATTTGTATCATTATTTTCAAACATTTTTATAAATTTCAATATATTTCATTTTTTATTTCTTTATATCTCATAGAAGGTAATTTATCTGTATCACAGAATACTAAAACTAAATCATAAGAATTTGATTGATATCTAATTTGATATACACTACTTATATTATTTATTGATTTGCCGTTTATCAAAACAAATTCATATTTATTGGAAAACACAGCTTTATTTATTAAAGCATTCAGATAATCTATTTCTTCAAAACCTTCGCAGATAATGCATATTTTTCTTTCCTTGCTATTCTTCAATATCTTCCACCTCCAATAGGCAAGATATTAAATCCGGATCAGGTATTGCTCCAAAAGCACCTTTATTATATCTATCTTGAATATCAGAACTTTCTCTAATTCCACTATCTGCATAATTAAACTCTTTTAACGAATATAATTCAGTTCCACTTTCATTTTTATCTGTAAACCATATTTGCTCTTTTCTAAACATTTTTTTGCAATCTAGCAAACTTATATCATGTAATGTGGCTATTAATTGTGCATTTTTGTTTAAACGATTATTAAACATGCTTATAATTGCTCTTGTAATTTTAGAATGCAAACTACTGTCCAACTCATCTACAAATAAAGTTTTTCCATTTTCCAAACTCTCTATAATGTAACTTGCAAGAGAAGCAAATTTTCTTGTACCTACTGAGTCAAATTGAATACTAGGAACAGCTTTTCCTTTATATACGGAAACTAATTTTGCTTGCTCTACTATATTTTGATTTTTTAATGTTTTTTCATCAATTTGTTCTGTATCCATTTCTATATCTAACTTTGGATTTTCTTCATAGCGATAATTTTCTAAATATAGATCTGCGTTTTTAATAAAATCAACTACTTTTTTTGTTGTAGAATCATTTAGTTTTAATAATTCTATTGTTTTTTTATTTGGAATGTTATTCATATCCACAATTTCTATATTTTTTGCAATGCTTGTTAATATATTTTTAATTGTTCTTAAAATTTCAAAATTTTCTGTAGCTAATGTATAAATAAGTATATTATCCTTTGAAATTATTTCTAACGCATTTTTCAATTTTTCATCTGCACTACATTGATATACCTTATCTATTGTATTTTTTTCAAAAATTATATTTTCTCTTTCTTTTCCGCTTTGTTCATAGATAATTTGTGACATTTTTTCGTATATAAATTCGTGACTAACATCATCATATTTAAATTCATAATTATAGTTTTTTTCTTTATATAAGAATGAAATTCCTAACTCACAAATATTGCTTTCATTAAATATATTACTTTTTAAATGTATATTTTCATTTAATAAAGTTTCTTTTATTGCTTTAACAGATGATATAAATGCTGTTTTTCCTGTATTGTTTGGTCCATATATTATGGCTGACTTAATGATATTTATATTATTTATTGTATATACATTACAAGAAAATCTTTTTGTTCTCATGTCCGCTTTTAAATTTAACTCTACTGCTTTATTAAAAGTAAAACAATTATTTATTTTTATTTTAGTTATCATATTCCACTCACCGAAGCCTATCGGTTTCCTCCTCTCATTTTAACTTATTATGATTATATCATGCATAAAATAATTATGCGTGTAATATAACATACTGAAGTAAACACTATACGCTCCCTTAATTATAACTACTTACATATATTTTATGCCTATACTATACCATAGAAGTCTCGAAAAAGGAAGTCTTTTTCCAAAGACTTCCAAATTTTACCCTGCCAAATCATTTTTATGGCTATATTTTAATTTTGTTGCCATCCCTCCTCTTATATGTCTCTCTGCTTTATTTTCATCCAATATTTTTCTCACTTCTACTGCTAATGCAGGATTTATCTTTAAAATTCTTTCACTTAAATCTTTATGTACTGTTGTTACTTTTCGTAACGGTAGAATTTATATCATCAAAATTCGTAATTACTGTAGGCCCACTTCCAATTTCATTTAATAATTTTAATCTTACTTCCACATTTCCTTCACTATCTACGTAAATAGCATCTATTATTGTTTTAAGCATTGCATTTGTAATTGTGTCATTGTTTAAAATGTCATCTAC
>CALXAS010000128.1 GCA_944386315.1 uncultured Clostridia bacterium
CATCAAACTTTTCGTGATGGTGATATACAATATCTTTTGCATACTGCAATACATTATTAGATAACTTATTACCATAAGTACCTTCTAGTGTATCTCTTCCAATTACAACGTGTTGCTTAATAACTTCATATTCCTCGTCTGTTAGTTTTCCCGGTTTATTTAGGATATTATCTGGAATGCCAACTTTTCCAATATCATGTAGGGTTGCTGCAATAGCAATATCTTCAATTGTCTTTTCTTGCACAAATTGTCCTTCGTGGTAAAAATTTTCGTATTCTTTTAACATTCGTTTCATATACTCTTTGGTACGCAATAAATGGGCACCTGTTTCTTTACTCTTATATGCTGTTAAATGTACTAAACTACTATATAGGAAGTCATATACATTTTCAATTTCGCTATTGGATTTTTTCAAATCTTTTTTCAACTTTAGTTCATCTTGTTTCTTTTGAATAGCATTATCAATATGCCATTTTATATTATCTACTTCAAATTCTACTTCCATGTATTCATCAATATTAATCTCTAAAGCTTTTGCTTTTAGCAGCGGATTTTTCTCTTCATTAATTAGTAATAGAGGAATGTCTTTGTATCTATCCTTGTTTTTTAAATCTTTTATTAATGCAATTTCTTGCTCTATATTTTCTAGTTCATAAACTAAAATAGCATCAATAGAATAAGCATCTAAAAGAAGATAAGCATCGCTTTCTTTTTGCGTTGTAATTACTTCAAAATACGGATATAACAGTTTTTTCTGCTTTTCCCTCTTTTCTCGGTTGTCACTAATAAGCAATATTTTTTTTATTCCCTGTTTGATATAGGATGATTCTCTTAGTTCTTTTAATAGATATTGAAAATCTGTTAAAAAGTCTTCTAGCTCTTTTTTCTCTGTTCCGTTTTTGATACGAACTTCTAGTTCTCCTAATCGCTGAAACATTGTATAGCTTCCTAAATTTCCCATTGCTCCTTTTAAAGAATGGATATAAATATATTTTTCATCCTTATCTTTTAAATTAGTAATATCTTTATTGATGTTAATATAGGTATTATAAAAAATATTCAAAAGTTTTTTTAGCATTTCTTCGCTATTGCCTAAACGTTCCATTACTTCCTCGTAAGAATCTATAAAAGATAATTGATTTTCTAATTTTCTTGTATTTTGCAATAGTTCCTTTATTTTCTTTTTAAACTCTAATGGCATAATTGGTTTTTGAATATAGGAAGTAATATATTCTCGATTTTGTTCTACTACTTCTTGCGTAATATTGGTAGCAGTTAGTGCAATAATAGGTATATCCACTCCCATATTATCTTTTAAAATACGAGAAATTTCATAACCATTATGTTTTGGCATATGAATGTCCATCAAAATTAAAGAATAATACTCTTTTCCTACTTCTTCTATTCGTTTTAAGCATTCTGTACCATCTAATACGGTCTCACAAGCAATTCCCATTTCTTCAATTAGCTTTTTCGTAATTTCTTGGTTGATTTCATTATCCTCTACCACTAAAATAATTTGGTTGCTAAAATCATTCTGTATATCTTCTAGTGAATTTGTTTCTTGTAGATTATGCTTTTCTTTTGTTTCGTGGAAAAGTAGCATACTTTCTTGTAATAACTGCTTTGTCTTTTCCTGATTGATTTCTTGCATGGTAGGTGTTTCTTCTTTTTCTTTTGTTTGCATTGTGCTTTTATCTACTACAATATTGAAATAGAATTTACTTCCTAAATCCACATTACTTTCTACCCAAATTTTTCCATCCATATTTTCAATAATCTTTTTCGTGATAGCAAGCCCCATTCCACTTCCTTCTTTTTCTTTGATGGTTGGTTCGTTTACTTGTTCAAATTCTGCAAAGATTTTTAATGTATCTTCTCTTTTTATACCAATCCCTGTATCTTTTACACAAAATTGTAGTTTATAGGAGAAACTATTTTCCTCTACTTTTTTTCCTAAAAGCTCAATATATCCTTTTTCTGTATATTTGATTGCATTATTAATTAAATTCAAAAACACTTGTCCCATACGTGTTTTATCTGCATAAATATCAATATCTGTATCAAAATCACAGGTTATGTACCATTGTAAATTTTTCTCTTTCGCTTTTTCTTCAAAAAGATTATATAAATTATCCAAAAATGCTTTTAAATTAAAGTTCACTTTGTTATTTGTAATAATACTTTCTTTTCCCTTAGATAAATCTAAAATATTGTTTACCATTTCTAATAACAAATTAGAAGCTTGCTCTAATTTACTAATATATTCGATTTGTGTGTCATCTAACTCTGTTGATTTTAGAAAGTATAGCATTCCTACAATAATATTAATCGGCGTTCTAATTTCATGAGATAAATTAGCAATAAATAAATCTTTTGTACGTAAGTATTCATCTTTCTTTTCAATTTCTTTTTGTAACTGTAATTCTTTTTCAAAATATTCGTTTAAATCTTTGATATAGATAAAAATTCTTCTTTGTGACGTCATATTATAGGATGCTATATAAATATTTACTTTTGTGTCATCCTTATTTAGTTCCACATTTCCAATAAATTCTCCCTCGTCAATGGTTTTAGAAATAATTTCTTCATAAACCATTTCGTTATTTTGGTCGTATAACAAAACTTCTTTTAACATTTTATATTTATTATATACTTGTCCATTATTAATATATTCTATTTTTCCATTGTAATCCGTAATACAAATAATATCTTTTATTTGGTCAAAAAAACCTTCAATAACATTAATATTGACATTGGATATTAGAAATTTATTTTCTTTTTTCCTTGTAATATATTCTTTTAACTTTTGTATGATATCCATTAGTTCTTATCCCCCTATTTTTCTTCTTTCGTTTATGTTTCATTTGCTAAACTTATTACTTATAATCTAACATAAGTTTTTGGTGTTTGCAATAGTTTTTTCTGGTAAAAGTATCTATTAAGAGAGAAAGAATGGGAATTAGAAATAGAAAAAAAGAACCCCATCTCAAGGATTCTTTTTAGTCGAACGGTAATTATGCAATAGGATACTGCAAATTAACATAATTTTCAAGTTTAATATTTTAACTCTGCCACTACTCTGCCATTACTCTGCCAGTTTGTATTTTTTATTTGGTGTTTTTTCAGTGCTCCCAACACTTTCAATAGTTTTATTATCAACGAATTTCTTTAATATTCTTCTTACAGTTCTATCTGCTATTTTAGTTTGTTCTATAATTTCTTTTGCTCCAATTATAACATTTTTCTTAATACATTCTAATATTTTTTGTTCGTTTTCAGAAAGTAATAACATAGATTTCTCTTTCATTTCTTTTGAATTATTCATTTCATCTATTGTATCATTTATCATTTTTAGCATAAACTCTATAAATTCTGT
>CALXAS010000129.1 GCA_944386315.1 uncultured Clostridia bacterium
TTTATTAATACATTGACATTATAGCATTTATTTTCAAAAATTTCATTATAAATTTAAAAAAAGATGAATTGCATTATTATTTTTGGCAATCCATCTTTCAAATATGTAAAAATTTTGTTTTGCATGAATTTATCCTCCCTGTTTTATTCTTACAGAGAGGATTATATCTTTTCCTTATTTTTCTTACTTTATTCTTTTTGCTTTTCACTGATAACTTATTTCCATAATTTTTGACATTATTCTTAAAGTGTCTCACTTAAGGCAGAGCCTAAATGAGACATTTATAAAAATTTCTTACATACTTTTTTTCTTCTTAACCTTTTATTTTATGTAAAAAAACTTTTATCGTTTTATAAACGACTTTTATCATATTCATTATAGCATTGTATAATTTCATTGTAAATATTTTTGTCGTTTTTTAATAGTCTTTTATCAAAAATAAAATCATTCCCAAAAATACGATAAAATACTATATTATAAATAAAAAAGGTGGAAAATATATGGAAAAAGTAAATATCAGCAAACATATTGGAAAAATGTGCCAACAATACAGACTAAAAAATCATTTAACGCAAAATCAAGTAGCAGAACTAACTGGATTAGAACCTAGACACATCAGTCAAATAGAAAGAGGCTTGTCGAAAGGCAGTATAGATACATTATTAAAATTGTGTGATGCTTACCACATTACTCCCGATATCATTTTATATGATTTATTAAGTGAAGAAACTAAAAAGGAAATTTCTATTTATGAAGAAAAATTCAAAAAATTAAGCAAACGAGATAAAGATAGTATTTTATATTTTATAGATTATTACCTATCCAAATAATTTTTTTCTATAAAATGATAAATAAAAAAAGTACAAAATTTGCAAGAAAAATGATTCTATAGCAAATTTCTGTACTTTTTTCGCTTTATAGTTGTTTTAAATCTTCTCCATATTTTACCCCTAAGGAATAGCTAAGTGCAAAATAGTATTCCTCTGTTTGATAAAATAATTGTACAATTTCATGAAATTGCTTTTTTTGTGCATCTGTTAGTGTTACATCTAATTCCTCCATGGCATCTGTTAATCGTTTATATTTTTCTTGGAAATCCTTATTATTCTTTAACTGTCCTATATTCTCTTCCACAAAATTACTAATATAACGATAATTTTCATTTTCAAAAATACTTTCCTTCTTTTCCATAGTTTCCTCTCTTTCTAAAATAATCTTATTATTCCTCTATTATTTTTATCTTTTTGTTTGCAAATATTCCTCTTTTTCGTAATTTATGAATTAAGTAGATTATTTTCTATTCAACCTATCATTTAATTTTTCTATTTTTTTCACTTATATAGTATATTTATTTTTGCATTTCTTCAACTTTCAAATTTTCAAAAAAAATAGCGGTAAAGTTCTTTTACCACCATTTTTGCTCAATTTCTTTTTATATCTTATAATTTGCTTTTTTGTTTTTTATTGTTTCTATAAAATAGGAAAACCTAGAACATCTATTAAAATACCTAGTACCGTACCAATTACATATAACAAAGCAGTAATCCTTATATTTTCTTTTATATTTTTATTCGTTCTATATAAAATTAAAATTCCAATACCAGAACCTACTAAAAGTCCTCCCATCATAGAACCAAATGTAATAACGCCTTCTAAAAATAGTTGTGTTAAAATAACAGAGCCTGCACAGTTTGGAATTAATCCTACTACTCCTGCTATCATTGGTCCTAATACTGGCACATTTAAGATAAGATGAGATAAATTCTCTTCCCCTATAAAATAAATGATTGTATTTATTACTAGTGTAACGATAAAAATAAATACAAATATATGTAATGCGTGTTTTAGTGCTGACTTAAAAATGCCTTCTTCTTCGCAATGACAATGCTCATGTTCACAGATATGTCCAATTTCTTCTTCTACCTTCTCCTCTGGTGCATTTTTGCCTTTTCTTTTTTGGACTCCCCTTACAGCAAAATCAATGATAAATCCTATTACAATACCAGCAATCAATTTAATAGCTAATATCTGCAATATTAGCGAAATTGGTGCCGCTTCTGAAATTAAGACTGGTAACATTTCATCTGAAGTAGCTAAAAAAATCGCTACTAATGTTCCCAAAGAAATAATTCTTCCTGCATAAAGGCTTGCAGCTGCTGCAGAAAAACCACACTGTGGAAAAATTCCTAAAATTCCTCCTATCAAAGGTCCAAATTTTCCTGATTTCTGTACTGCCTTTTTTACTTTATTGCTTGTTTTATGTTCTATATATTCCATAATAAGATATGTAATGAATAAAAATGGTAATAGTTTTACGCTATCTATTATGGCATCTTCTATCACTTCCCACATAGACATTCTCTCCTTTTTCTTACTTTTGGTATCATACCATAATCTTCCTCTTTTCACAAGGAATTTTTTAGAATTCCTCCTACTTTTAGAAAAGTAGGAGGAGGGATTTGGAATTATCCCTCTTCCCTCCTCGCTACTATTTCAAACTTAGGAAACTCTCTCACTTTCTCCAAAGTCGGCTTCAAAATGGGATACGAAAAATCCGGAATTCCTTTAAAGGTAACCTTTTCTTTCCTTGGAACAAGATACGTGGAATCATAAATTCCGAAGTTTTTACACATTGCGACAAAAAGTTTTTCTGTTTTCGGCCGGATATCCCTGTATGCCTTTTGTAGCCGAATGATAGCTACCATGTCAGCAGGGGAATCCTCCAAAGCTCTTGTGACAATTAATCCTATCACTTTGTCAGCCTTTAAGACGGTGAAGAAATAAAAGGTAGATTCGTCTTCTACCCAATTGTCCAACACCACTTTCCATTCTTCTCTTAGTTTCTCTTTTTCACTTTCTTTCAGACCATGGTAGACTTCCTTTAACATTCGGAGATCTCTATTTTTCATTTGGCGAATCCGAAGAGGGTTCCGTTCGTTTGTTTTTATGCCATACATGGTATATTGCTCCTTTCTTATTGCAAACCTTATTTGATGTTACGTAAACATTATATCATTTTCTTGCTTCTTTTTCAACTAATTTTTACCAATTTACTAGGAAATTAGTAGTATCGTTGAATTAAATTGGAAATGCCCTTTTGTATTTCTTAATCAGCATATCTACGATTAAATGCCCGTTTTTTAAGTA
>CALXAS010000130.1 GCA_944386315.1 uncultured Clostridia bacterium
CTCTTCCGATCTGTTTTACATCTACTTCTGGCTCTCTTAAGTAATTTCCATCTGCATCTACTAATTCTTTTCCATTGATGCTAGTTATAAATTTACGTAGTGCTAAATCAAACTCTTTTCCTGGAATAACTAACTCTTCATAATCATCGTCATCTTCATAGCCCCATCCTTGTTCTGAAGAATCTGGATTGTAATTTTGTTTTTGGTCTTCTGTCAAATTATCTGGCGTAGAATCTCTATCTGGTATGCTTTCATTTCCAGTATCGTCACTATGTACGGTTATTTCTGCAATATTCTTTAAATGATGCTCTGTTTGTATGTCATTTAAGGAAACTACACATTCTACTTGCACATCTTCATAATCTAACGTAGTCCCATTAAATTTCTCTATTAACGTGTTGGCTAATTTTGTTGTTACAATGGTTTTTCCATCTCCTGATGGATTTGTCCAACCATTTTCTTCGTTAATTTGACTATTCGCTTTTAAAATTAACCCCTCTGGCAAGATATCTGTTATTTCTTTGGCATAACCATCTATATTTCCTTCGTTATAAATACGGATGGTATAAAGAACGGTATTTCCATTTTCTACTTGAATAGGTGTTTTGGTATGTTGTTTAATAGCTGTTTTGGCTGTTCCATTTGCAAGCGCTGTTACATCCACTTGTGGCTCTCTGGATGGTTCTACTGGTGTATCATTTACTGATACAATAAATTTTCTTAATGCTAAATCAAAGATTTTTCCTGGGATGATTAATTCTTCATAATCATCATCGTCTTCATATCCCCATCCTTGTTCTGAGGTTCCTGGACGATAATTTTCTTTTTGGCTATCACTTAAGTTATTTGGTATTGAGTCTCTATCTGTTATGCTTTCATTTCCTGTCCTATCACTGTGCTTTGTAATTTCTGCTATGTTTTTAAAATATTGTGCCATTTCATTATATCCTGCATTTACCACGCATTCTACTTGCACATCTTCATAATCCAACGTAGTTCCATTAAATTTGTCTATTAGCGTATTGGCCAATTTTGTTGTTACAATAGTCTTTCCATCTCCTGATGGATTTGTCCAACCATTTTCTTGATTGATAGTACTATTTTCTTTTAACGTTAATCCCTCTGGTAAAATATCTGTTATTTCTTTAGCATAACCATCTATATTTCCTTCGTTATAAATACGAATGGTATAAAGTACTGTATCTCCTATTGCTACTTCAATTGGTGTTTTGGTATGTTGCTTGATTGCGGTCTGCGCACTACCATCTGCTAATTGTGTTACATTTACTTGTGGTTCTCTGGATGGCTTTACTGGTGTATCATTTACTGATACAATAAATTTTCTTAATGCTAAATCAAAAATAGGATTATATTCTATTTTATCCTGTAAGTCATATTCTACTTTCTTTCTTACTACTTCTGCTACTGGTTGGTCTAAGCCTAGTGCTTCCGTTGTAGATCCTTTTACAGACCAATAAGTAACTGTAGTATTATTTTCTATTACACTTATTTTAAAGGTTAATCCATTTATATCTTCTGTTGTTGGTATAGATAAATAGAAATTAGCACCTATTAATTGACTAGTTTCTTCTTTATTTTCATCTAATATGGTAAAAGCAACTTGTGTTCCATCTGCCTTTTGCAAACTTGTCGAGAAAGAAAACTCTTCTTTCCTAACGTTATCTATATAGTAAGGTCCTATTACATAATTGTTTCCCTCTATTGCTACTTCTGCATTTGTACTATCTAAAACAAATCTCTCTGTTTCACTTACTACTGGATTTCTGGTTTTATTTGCTTCTCCTTGGTCTACAAGATATTGATATAAAGCTACAACATCATCATTTCTGTCATCACCATCACTAAACTTATCTCCAATAGGCTCATAGTCTTTTTCGCCTGTTTGTTTTACCCAAAGATAGAATGTAGCATCTGCATCTAAATGATATACATCATCATTCGTAAAATGCCATACAGCTAATTGCTGTGCTATATCTATTTCGTCATCTGTAATATTGCTACCTGCTAAGCCTGCATTTGTTAATAACTCTTCTCTATAATTTGCTGCTATTTCTGTCTCATCATCTGTTGGGTTTTCTGTTGGGGCTGGTACATAACAATGTTCCAATACCCATACTAGAGAGTTATATCTTTCTCCACTTGGAATGACATCTTTATATGGCGAAGGAATTTCAGATAAATTCTTTAAATTAAAATATTCTGTATAATTACGTTTTAAGATTGTGTTTCCCATCTCTGAAGAACCAAATCCCGGACCTCCTCTTAGGCAATAGATTGCTCTGTCTCTATTAGGAATTGTTCCTGTTTGGTCATATGATGTAATCTTCCACAATACTTTTTCAGAACCATTTAGACCAGTTTTATAGGCATAACCTGAACTACGAAATTCTTCTAAACCTAAATATAGCCCTCCATTACTATCTGTTGTAGCATAAGTAAGAGAAGGTATCATCATCCCTGCTCCTAAAATGATTGTCATGATTGCCATCATACAAGATTTTTTTAATTTCTTCCAATTCATTTTTCTACCATCCTTCTTTTTTACTGTTCTTTTATTTTCTAATTGTTCTATTCTTATTTTAAAGCCCTTTTTTTCATTCGTCAATAGTAAAATATAACAGCTTTTCTATCATTTTCTATATGCTTTTTTCGACCTTTACGGAAGTACATTTTTGCTATTACCTTTTACTATATGACCTTTACATTACAATTATATTACATTTTGGTTACAAAATCAAGGTTTTGAGGCAATTTTGCTAGGAAAATAGGGGATTGCAGAAGATACATTCGGACATCTAGATTCTTATTTTTGCATAAAAAAAAGTATGTGTAATTGCAGTTACACACACCAGTTACTTATATGTCTCATACGACCTATGACACATTTTCTTAAGCCAAATATATAATAACATCTTTTTCTGTATTTGTCAAATATTTTTTAATTGAAATTGGAGGCGCCACCCGGATTTGAACCGGGGATCAGAGTTTTGCAGACTCGTGCCTTACCACTTGGCTATAGCGCCGAATATAATAATATGGAGCGGAAAACGGGGCTCAAACCCGCGACCTCTGCCTTGGCAAGGCAGCGCTCTATCAACTGAGCTATTTCCGC
>CALXAS010000131.1 GCA_944386315.1 uncultured Clostridia bacterium
GGATATTGATGAAAAGGAGTAAAAAAAAATATTATAATATTACAAAAAATGCAAAGCCACATTTAAATGTACTTAATTTTATAAAGCTTAATGTGTTACCAGGTAAAGCTATTGACTTAGGATGTGGTGCGGGAAGAGACACTATAGAGTTACTAAAGAATAATTGGAATGTTTTATCTATAGATAAAGAAGATACAGAATATATTATAAGAAAACAGTTGAATCAAAAAGAATCAGAGAATTTTAAGTTTAAAAAATGTCTCTTTGGTGAAATGAATTTACCTAAAGTAAATTTAATTGTTGCAAATTTTAGCTTACCTTTTTCAAAAAAAGAGCTTTTTAGTGACATCTGGGAAAATATAACTAATTCTATATCAGATGAACGGGTATTTTGTTGGAAATTTTTTTGGAAAAAAAGATACATGGGCAGAAACAAAAGAAAATTTAATATTTTTAACAGAACAAGAAGTCAAAGTTCTTTTTAATGATTTTAAACTGATTCAATTCAATGAGATAGAAAAAGATGCAGTAATAGCTTCTGGTGAAAAAAAGCATTGGCATATATATGATATTATTGCACAGAAAAAATCTATTATTTTTAAGGGAAATATTGACAAATTAGAATAGATAACATACAATTATTAACATAAAAGTTGTTGGCTTGATATCGGATAGCTAATATCTGATGACGACTTTTATGTTTTTAGTAACTGTAGGAATATGAGAAAAAGGAGGTTTCCAAATGAAAACTACAAAAAAAACTGGCATCGCGAAAACTAACTTTTGGATGAATAGAAGTAGCTATGCTTCTAGACGTTCGGCTCAGAGCTTTCTGAATCCGCAGCTGAAAACAAAAGTCACAGCAAATAGTGAATGCGAAAGTGGTTGCAATAACTCTTGTGGCACAGCTTGTGCTTCTGGATGCACCGATTTCTAATTTACATTTGCCAAACACACAAAGGAGGAATATTAATTTATTAGTATTCCTCCTCCTTTATTTTATAGGAGGCTTAAACTTATGATAAAGAATTATTTTGCTATGCAATGGCATATTACCGATAGGTGTGATCAACGGTGTAAACATTGCTACATTTTTGCAGGTGAAGACAAATCATATTCACCCGAATTTGATTTGTCAACTTTAAAAGAAATCTTTTTTGATTTTTTGACTACATGCAAAAAAATGAACAAAAGACCAAGTATTTCTGTGACTGGTGGAGATCCTTTGTTGCATAAAGATATATGGGGCTTGCTAGCTCTTTTAAAAGAGTATAATGTTCCTTTTGCAATTTTAGGCAATCCTTTTCACTTAAATGACAATGTAGCTAAACAGCTGAAAGAATTAGGTTGTACTACTTATCAGATGTCTTTAGATGGTCTTAAAGAGACACACGATTTTATTAGAAAACCTGGTTCGTTTGATGCAACCTTAAATAAAATTCATGTTTTAAATGAAGTTGGAATTAAGTCAGCTATTGCTACAACCGTTTCAAAAACTAATATTGATGAAATACCACAGCTTGTAAAAATTGCAGTAGATTATAAGGCAAAATCTTTTGGTTTTTCAAGATACTGCCCAAATGAAAAAGATAGAGATAATATTGTATCTCCTTCTGAATACAAAGCTTTCTTGGAAAGGATGTGGGAACAGTTTGTTATCCTTCAGGATAAAGGAACGGCTTTTATATTAAAAGACCACTTATGGAAGCTGTTTTTGTATGAAAAAGGGCTGTTCAAAATTGAAGATGAGTCTGAATTGATTATGGATGGATGTCATTGTGGCATTTCTCATATTACAGTTTTAGCAAACGGAACAGTTTATGCATGTAGAAGGTGTGAAAGTCCTATAGGTAAGGTTCCAGAAGAATCTTTATATGATATATTTTTCGGTGATAAAATGGAATCGTATCGTAATTTTGAGGATTTTGAAGCTTGTTCTAAATGCGAATTGTTAAGGTTTTGTAGAGGTTGTCCTTCGGTAGCTAAATGTGCAACTGGAAACTTTTATGCACAAGATCCTCAGTGCTGGAAGATTTTCTGAATGCTATAAGAGGGTGTAAGATTCAATTTTGATTTTACACTCTCTTGTACTTTATATTAAAATATGATATAAATAATTTTGGAAGTGATTCGTGGTATATGCAGAATATAGGAAAATTTTATGAAATACTAAAAATGCAGTGACTCGTGACAATATAAAAAGAGTAGATACGCAATTATAATTTAATTGCTTTACATAATTTATAAAACGATAAAATTATATTAGCAAGATGTTTTTTTAATAAAAATATATGGAAAGGAATAAACAATGAAATTTAAAGAAATTATGAAAAATTTACTAAAGAAAAATAATGTGAACAGCCAAGAGAAAAGAATGATTGAAAAAAAAGAAAAATTTTCGAACATAAAAATTAACGAAAAGATAATTGGCGGAGATAGAAAAAATGGAGTTATAGAAAGATATCAAAATGGAAAGTTAATAAGTGTAACACCATATTGTGATGGAAAAATAGACGGAAGAGTTTATACTTATTATAAGGATGGTTCAATCGAAAGCGTACAAAATTATAAACAGGGGAAGTTACATGGAATTTCTGTTATATATGACAGATTTGGTAATGTAACATATGATTCAGAATATGAAGAAGGAAATTTAGTGGGAAGAGACAATTTCAAAAATAAAAGTGCAGGGTACGATAGAGAATTTTAGATAAAACTATATAATAAAAAACTTTTTAACAAAGGTAAAACTTTATTATTGATACATTAAGTAGCAGCAGTTTATGTAGAGAATATTTTTTTGTCAAATCCTACATGATTTAATTCCTTTTCTAGCATATATTCTATTGTTCTGTTACTATTATGTTCACATCTTTCGCTTAAAAATAAAAAATCTATTTCATTTACTTTTTTAATTGATGTGGTAGAAGAAAACAGGTGAATTGTAAAAGTAAAATATAGTTTGTAAAACTAACGTCTATTGTAAGATTAATATCTAAAAATAGGCGCTTTTTAATGTAAATATATTGAAAAATACGATAAATTAGTGTAAAATTAAAATAGATTTCAAGAAAAATTTGCATAACAAATAAGCAAAATCGATTTAGATTTTTTA
>CALXAS010000132.1 GCA_944386315.1 uncultured Clostridia bacterium
TATATTGATACCATTTCTAGAAAAAGAATGGAATCCGAATATTGTAGCTACACTAAATCGACTATCAGAACTAGCTAGGCAAGAAAACCAATATATAGAGAGACAGACACAAAAAGCATATGAAGATATGGTGTTAGAAGAAGGAAAAGATAGTATTGTATTATCTTTAAAAAAATGGAATGGACAAGATTTTGTCATAAAATCCAGAGTAATACGATATACTATTAATAGGCTATTAGGAACAACAAAGGACATCGAAAAAATACATATAGAAGATATTATCAAACTTTGTGAAAACAATGTGGGAAATAAATATTTAATACCAAATAAAAAAGTAAAAGTATTGGTAAACAAAGGAAAAATTTTTTTCCTAGAGCAGTAGCCTGTCTTAAGTCGTATTTCCGTAGTAAAAAGCTTGATACAGAAGGACTTTGCATGAAAAAACTTTATAAAATACCCTTGCAATTATACAAGTTCTATGGTATATTTCTATAATGTGATAAAAGAGAAATTTTTTATCAAAAAGTAAGGAGGAAAAAACTTGAAAAACGGAATTAAAACACTAGCCATGTGGCTGATTATATTTATTATTTTTATCGTGTTAGTAAGTTCTATTTTAGATAACTCTAGTAATAAATTAGCATATTCAGAACTAGTAGCGAGTATTGATGCAGGAGAAGTAGAAGAAATTGTAATAGACTCTAGTGGAACAACTGCAGAAGTTACTATGAAAAATGATAGAGTACCAAAAGAAGTAAATATTCCTAGTATGGATAACTTAATGGAAACTGTAAATGAATCTATGAAGGCAGGAACGATAGAAGTTTCTGAAAGATCAGAATCTTTCTTTATGGTAATCCTAAGCTTACTTACTCCATTTGGAATTTTAATTATTTTCCTAATTTTCTGGTTCTTTATGATGAATGGAAGCCAGAATGGTGGAAGCAAAACCATGACATTTGGAAAGAGTAAAGCAAGAATGGTTACACCACAGGATAAAGCAAAAGTAACTTTTAAAGACGTAGCAGGTGTAGATGAAGAAAAAGAAGAATTAGAAGAAATTGTAGAATTCTTAAAAAATCCAAAGAAATTTACAGACATGGGAGCAAGAATTCCAAAAGGTGTTTTATTGGTAGGACAACCAGGAACTGGTAAAACACTTCTTGCAAGAGCTGTAGCTGGAGAGGCAGGAGTGCCATTCTTTATTATCAGTGGTTCCGACTTCGTAGAAATGTTTGTTGGTGTTGGTGCATCTAGAGTAAGAGACTTGTTTGAAGAAGCAAAGAAAAAAGCACCATGTATCATATTTATAGATGAAATTGATGCAGTAGGACGTCAAAGAGGAGCAGGTCTTGGTGGTGGACATGATGAAAGAGAACAAACCTTAAACCAATTGCTAGTGGAGATGGATGGATTTGCAGAAAACGAAGGAGTTATTGTACTAGCTGCAACCAATAGACCAGATATCTTAGATAAAGCATTATTAAGACCAGGAAGATTTGATAGACAAATTGTAGTAAGCTCACCAGATGTAAAAGCAAGAGAACAAATATTAGAAGTACATGCAAGAAAGAAAAGATTGGCAGATGATGTAGATTTAAGAATTATTGCAAAAAATACTTCGGGATTTTCAGGAGCAGATTTAGAGAACATACTAAACGAAGCAGCATTGCTTTCTGCTAGAAGAAACCTACCAGAAATAGGAATGCAAGAAATAGAAGATGCTATGGTAAAAGTAACAATGGGACCAGAAAAGAGAACAAGAGTAAGAAGCGAAAAAGAAAATAAATTAGTAGCTTATCATGAAGCTGGTCATGCCGTAGTTAGTAGATTTTTGCCAACACAAGATCCAGTACATCAAATCTCTATTGTACCTAGAGGAATGGCTGGAGGATATACAATGTATCGTCCAACAGAAGATAAAAACTTTATGTCAAAATCAGAAATGGAAGAAACCATTGTATCTTTACTAGGAGGAAGAGCAGCAGAAAAATTAATCTTAGATGATATCTCTACTGGAGCAAGTAACGATATAGAAAGAGCAACTAAAATTGCTAGAAACATGGTAACCAAATATGGAATGAGCGACAGAATTGGTACTATCATGTTAGGTTCTGGACAAGAAGAAGTTTTCCTAGGAAGAGATTTTGCACAAGCAAAAGAATATTCTGAAGAAACAGCAGGTATTATCGATGAAGAGGTAAAAAGAATCATTGATACAGGATATCGTATGGCAACAGAAATACTAAAAGCCAATGTAGATAAATTGCATAAAGTAGCAGGCGTATTATTAGAGAAAGAAAAGATAGACGGAGACGAGTTCGAAGAAATCTTTGCAGAATAAAAAGGAAGAAAAAATAAAATGATTGCATTAGTAACAGGAGCTTCTTCTGGAATAGGAAGAGATATGGCAAGGTATTTATATAAGCTTGGGTATGATATCGTAATAACCGCAAGAAATAAAGAAAAGCTAGAAGAACTAAAACAGGAATTAGAGAAATCCCATGCAAATTCATCTGGGAGTAACACACAACAGAAAATAGAAATCATATTAGCAGATTTAAGCAAGGAAGAAGAATGTAAAAAATTATATGAGCAAACAAAAGAAAAAGTAGGAAATATTGATATTCTCATTAATAATGCAGGATTTGGTTTGTTTGGTAGATTTACGCAGACAAGCTTAGAAACAGAACTAAATATGATAGATACCAATATCAAAGCAGTGCATATATTAACGAAGCTATTTTTACAAGATATGTTAGAAAAAAATGCAGGTCATATTTTAAACGTATCTTCTATAGCAAGTTTCCTACCAGGACCACTCATGACAACCTATTATAGCACAAAAAGCTATGTTCTTCGTTTTTCACAAAGTTTAAGAGAAGAACTAAAAAAACAAAAAAGTGCCGTAAAAATAAGTGTATTGTGTCCCGGTCCAGTCGATACAAACTTTAATAATGTGGCAAAAGTAAAATTCAATTTGCCACAAGCAAGTAGCGAAAAAGTAGCCAGATATGGCATAGATAAAATGTTAAAAAATAACTTTGTAATCATGCCAGGAATCAGCGTAAAGTGTACACGTTTCTGTAGTATAATAGTCCCAGATA
>CALXAS010000133.1 GCA_944386315.1 uncultured Clostridia bacterium
AACTTCATGTCGTTAAGTTTTTTAATCATTTTTTAGTCTTACTTACTCAACAGTTTTAAACTAACGAAAAAATTCTTACTCACTTATTTGTTGTAACACATAATTTCTTTCTTCCCCACTTACCTTCATTTTTAAATATAATGTTTGCGTAGACATTCTTTTATTTATTGGCAATTGTGTACTTACTGTTACTTTATCTTCTCCTACTCTGCTAAAACTCTTTCCATTTGCTTCATAAACATTTCCGTTTTCATCTTCTACTTTTATTTCTATATATTCATTTATACTTTGGATGGTAGCAATAAAAGTCATACTAGTTTCTATTACAATAGCTTTTTGTATTTCTATTTCTGGTGTTTTTTCTACTAATGCATATTCTATTACTGTTTCGTTATAAAATTTGTCAGGTACATTAATTTCTATTTTCCAATTGCTATTTGTAAGTTTTTTTGTTTTAAAATTTTCTCCATCCCATTCTGTAGAATAAATTCCTTTTACCATAAGGAATAATTTTTTTGCTTTTGGAAAAGTATCTTTTGGTGTAATCATAGTAGCTATTTCTATATTATCTTTTGTAGAAGTAATACACTGTTTTTCTATGGATAACCAATAACCATTTAAATCTTCTTGTGTATGCATTTCTTTACGATACTCCTCTATCATATCGCTGTCATCACTTTCATAATTCGTATAATTAGCATATATTTCTCCTTTTTCGTTATATACTATATAATCATATTCCAGCGTATTTCCATCTAACTCCATAGAATGATTTATTTTAAAATCTAATGTAATTCCCATATTATTATCACTCATAAATAAAGAAGATAGTTTCAAACCTACTCCATCAGAATAGATGTATTCCATGTTAATATTTTCTGCATATCCATTTTGAATAGCATCTGCTATGCTAATTGTGGTTCTAATTTCTCGATTTTGATATTCTTCTATTACTCTTTTGGCAGATACCCCCACACCGGTTAATAAAATAGCTACTATTAGAAATATGGCTATCTTTTTTAAAGTAATACTATGAAACCAAGAATCATTTTCTTTTTTCGTATATCTTTTTCCAAATTCAAACATAGCAACATTCCATTGAAAATTCTCTAATATCTTTTTCTCCCATTCTTTATTTTCCTTCATAACCATACCCCCTTTTCATTAAACATTTTTGAATGTGTTTCCTTATCCTATATAGCTTTACTTTTACATTACCTTCTGTCATTTGTAATGCTAATGCTATTTCTTTTATTGTTCTATTATGGTAATAAAATAACACAAAGATATTCTTATCTTTTGTTGACATCTTATCTAATGCTTTCTCTATTATTCTATTTTTTTCTTTTTGTTCCGCTAAATCGTCTATTGTCTCATTATCTGTTATATTTTCTTCTAATGTTTCTACTTGTATAGGAAAGTTTTTGCTTCTATATTTATTTTTTATTAAATTCTTAGTAACACCCACTAAATATGGCTCTATGAAATAGTTTTCTCTTAATTTTTCTTGATTTTTCCATACAATGAAAAATGTATCTAAAATAATTTCTTCTATATCTTCGTTTGGAAAAATAATAGATGTATTTTTTACCGTTTTAAATAAATAGGCAGAATAATCTAAAATGATTTTTTCTATATCTAATTGGTTATTTTTCTTGTATTGGTTGATTAACTTTCCTTTCATCTCTACTAATAATCTCCTCTTTATTTTCTTACTTATATATTAACATTTTTTTATAAAAAGTTACAACTTTATTTTAAAATAAAAGGGTAAATGGTTGTCAATATGTTTTCAGAAAACTTTCACAATTTTGTCATAACTTCCTTTTTTGCTAATATACTTAAGTAAAAGTTTATAGTACAAACATTTTTAAGGAGGTATATACAAAAATGGAGGAAAATCTAACAGTTTATGAAGATATAGCAAAACGTACAGACGGAGATATCTATGTTGGGGTGGTGGGACCTGTTAGAACAGGAAAATCTACGTTTATTAAACGATTTATGGATTTATTAGTTATTCCTAACATTGATAACGAATACAAAAGAGAGCGTGCCTTAGATGAACTTCCACAAAGTGCTTCTGGTAGAACCATTATGACAACAGAGCCTAAATTTATTCCCAACGAAGCTGTGGAAATCACTCTTGGCGAAAATGTAAAGTTGAAAACAAGACTTGTAGATTGTGTTGGTTATTTGGTAGATAATGCCATTGGTTATTTAGAAGATGATATGCCCAGAATGGTAAAAACACCATGGTCTGAAGAAGAAATGCCATTTGAGCAGGCTGCTGAAATAGGAACAAAAAAAGTAATTGAAGAACATTCTACTATTGGCATCTTAATTACTACAGATGGTAGTATTACAGACATTCCTAGAGAAGACTACATAGAAGCTGAAAACAGAGTAGTCAATGAATTAAAAGCTTTAAATAAACCTTTTGTCATTGTACTAAATTCTGCGGATGTTACCTCTGATTACACACAAAATTTAGCAAAACGCTTGGAAGAAAAATATAATGTTCCTGTTCTTCCAACAGATTGTTCTACTTTAAGTTTAGAAGATATTAATCACATTTTTAGCAAAATTTTATACGAATTTCCAATTGAAAGAATGAATATTACGTTTCCTCGTTGGGTAGATGGCCTATCTTCTGACCACTGGCTAAAAAAAGAATTATTCTCTGAAATGAAAGAAGCCTTTGGTAATGTTCGTTTGTTAAAACAAATTGATAGTGGTATTGCTAAAATTCAAAAAACAGAAATTATTCAAAAAACTACAGTAGACGAAATATTACTAGGTACCGGAAGTGTAAATATTTCTATTAACTTAAAAGAGGATTTATTTTATAAAATACTAACCGAAATTTCTGGCGTAGAAATTACTAGTGAAGGAGATTTATTCTCTACCATTACTTCTCTTGCTGAAACCAAAAAGGAATATGACAAAGTAGCTTATGCACTAGAAGAAGTAAAAGCAAAAGGATATGGAATTGTAACTCCATCTATGGATGAACTTATTTTAGACGAACCAGAAATGGTAAAACAAGGTTCTCGCTTTG
>CALXAS010000134.1 GCA_944386315.1 uncultured Clostridia bacterium
CAACTCTTAGTTGTATATTAAAAAGCTGAATTTCCACTATTCTTAATAAAAAATACACTTTTGAATTTATAAATATTGGGATTTTTTTACAAAAAAATATAGCCAATAGGGGAATATTTTTGCTCCTAAATTGACTATATTTTTATCTATTTTTATAAATTACTCCTTTAAATTATAACATGTATTAAAAAATAATCACTAAAAGAATGTAATATTTTTTATTTTTCAAGTAAAATTGTCAAGAAAAAAATAGGCTCCATCGGAACCTATTTAACTATTCTTCTTTATTTCTATATATCTTATAAGATATTTTGTAAGATATATAATACATAATTACCATCGTCAAAACAAGTATTATAAATCCAAATTGATGGAGCACATTTTTTAACATTTCCACATCTATATGAAAGTTAGTTTGCATTATGAGAAAAGCGATTCCTGCCACAACTGCCACTATAACAAATAGCAATACAAACATTTGAATCCTTCCTTTTTCTGCTCCCCATTTAAAAATACTTGGAATTTGTATTGCCTGTATTAAAGAAATGCCCCACATTCCACCAATTGTTGTAGCAATTAAACTCTCATAATCCAAATTTATTACATTATCTGGCCTTATAGAATTTAATACATTCACAACAATTATTGTCAAGAATAATCCTAATAGTCCACCTAGTATAGTAGCTCCTATGGCAAGAATAAATTTCTCTTTTACAATTTCTTTTCTATTCGTAGGTAATGTTAAAATATATTTATTGGATTTTGCTATTTCATCGTAATTAAAAGTAGAAAGTGAAATCATACCAACTATAGTACAAATAATAATTGGTGCAAATTGCACAGATTCTGTACCAATAATGGCAATTCCGCAAAATAGTATAATAATTATCAATGAAACCTTATAAGTTGCTAAATTATATAAATCTTTTTTTAATAATCCTTTTATCATCTTTATTTTTCCCCCTTAATATATAATAACATAATATCCTCAATGGATGGTTTATCTATTGTTGTAATATTGTATTTTTTCCTTATATTACTTTTATCTGCTGTTAAAATTTCATATTGATATTTTTCTTTTTTATAGTTAATATAATCTTTCTCCTCTAATCTTGAAAAGTCTTCTTTGCCACATTTAATAATTCCAAAATTTTCTAACAGCTCATTTGTTGGTAAATGAAATAATATTTTTCCTTTTTCCATAAACACAATGTAATCCGATATATGTTCTAAATCTGTTGTAATATGTGTTGATAGTAATATAGACCTTGTTTCATCTTCTTCGATATAGTTTCTAAATATATCTAAAATTTCGTTTCTTACTACTGGATCTAAACCACTTGTCGGCTCATCTAATATTAAAAGTTTCGGATTATGTGCTATGGCTGTTGCTATTTTTAATTTCATCTTCATACCACTAGAAAAATCTTTTATCATTTTATCTGTTGGCAATTGAAATTGTTTTAATAATTGAAAAAATTTGTTTTCGTCCCATGTCTTATATACATCTTTCATAATAGAGTGAATTTGCTTTGCTGTTAAATAATCTGATAAAAAACTATCATCTAGCACAACTCCTATTTGTTCTTTTATTTTGCTTTCCTCTTTTTTATTATCTTTTCCAAATATCTTCACTACTCCATCTGCTTTTGTAATATTTAATATAGATTTAATTGTTGTGGTTTTTCCTGCTCCATTTTCCCCTATTAGTCCTACAATACATCCTTCTGGTACACAAAAACTAACATTTTTTAATTCAAAATCTTTATACTTTTTAGAAACATTTTGCAATTCAATATTATTTTTCATACTAAAAATCCCCCTCAAATATCATCTTAAATAATTCTTTAATTTCTTCTTCAGAAACATTGGCAATTTTTGAAATATCATAAATTTTCTCTATATGGTCTTGAATTTCTTTTAATTTTTCCTCTTTTATAAGCTCTAGATTTTTAGGAGCAACAAAACTTCCCTTTCCCTGCACGCTTTTAATAAATCCTTCTTCTTCTAGTTCATCATACGCTCTTTTTACTGTTAAAAAGCTAATTTTTAAATCATTAGCTAAATTTCTTACAGATGGTAATATATCTTCTTCTTTTAATTCATTGGAAAATATGGCTTGTTTTATCGCTGTCTTTATTTGTTCATATATTGGTGTGCTACTATTATTACTAATAATTATATTCATTTTTCCCTCCTTCTACTGTTATATGCTGTTATGTTTTATATTATAACACTTTATAACAATTAGTCAATATCTTTTGAAAATTTTTTAAAGATAAGAAAAGAGAGGCAGGAGCAATTTACTTGCTTCGCCTCTCTGCATGCTATGGTATTATAAATTCAAACCTGCATTAATGTCTGCTTTCGCATCCATGCAGGCTTTTTTGATTGCATCCTTCCAGCCTTCGCCATTTTCTTTGACGAAATCTGCTGCGTACTTTTCTTTCTGGTAAGCACACATAATCCCTCTGGAAGAATTGACAATAGCTCCCAAGCCGTCCTTATCAAAGTTAACAGCAACATCTTTCGCTGTTGCTCCTTGAGCACCATAGCCAGGAACCAAGAACATGGTGTTTGGCATCAGTTCTCTTAGAATTTCTGCCTCCTTAGGATGAGTAGCACCCACCACTGCACCTACTGGATTGTAGCGGTAATCATCTGCCACCTTTTCGCCCCACTGTTTTACCAGTAAAGCCACCTCCTGATACAGAGGTCTTTGCGTTTCTGCAATGACCTTGTCCTGCAGTTCTGCAGAGGACTTATTCGAAGTCTTTACCAGAACAAACACCCCTTTACCATTTTGTGCTGCCATTTCAATAAATGGCCAGACACCGTCCGTACCAAAGTATGGATTAATGGTAATAGCGTCGAAAGGCGAATCTTCTCCTATCCATGCTTCCGCATAAGCTTTGGAAGTAGAGCCAATGTCAGCCCTCTTCAAATCGCCTATCACAAAAAGGCCCATTTTTCTGGTGTAAATGGTAAAATAGTATGTAGGAAATTGACAAAGAAAAATGTCGGTTTTCCTACATATTTTTTGTATTCTCAA
>CALXAS010000135.1 GCA_944386315.1 uncultured Clostridia bacterium
TCTACCATAGCACCACCCCCAGTTGTCAGTCTCACGAGCTAAAAGCTGTGGAATAAAATATGTATACATCAAAGAGTAAAAGGTGGCAACACACTCCGCTTATTACGGCTAGACCCTATTTTCTTGCTTCTAGTAACAAGCTTTGACGTTCTCCATAGGCTCTACTCCGCTTATTCTCATTTCCTATGTTAATTAGTATAGTATATCTTAACTTATATATCAAGTGTATGTGTAAAATTTTACAAAAAACTTCCAAAATTTATCAATCAATACTTTTTAAATATTGGTTCTATCATAAATCTTGGAAGTTTTCTATTTTATTCTACGCACTCTTTAATTCAAGCCTCAATTTATCAGCAATCATTGCTATAAACTCGCTGTTTGTTGGCTTTCCTTTTGCTGCAGATACAGTATAACCAAATATACTTTCTACTGTATCTTGTTGTCCTCTTCCCCATGCTACTTCTATCGCATGGCGAATGGCACGTTCTACTCTTGAAGGGGTGGTGTGATATTTATTTGCTATATCAGGGTATAACTGCTTTGTAATTTGATTAATTACATCGATGTCATTTACAACCATCATGATTGCTTCTCTTAAATATTGATAACCTTTAATATGGGCTGGCACTCCTACTTCGTGAATTACATTTGTTACTAGAGCTTCTAAATTACTTTCGTCATTTTTGTTTTCTGGTGAAATTTCTATATATTGTGATTTTATTTCTCTGGAGATATAATTTCCTTTCACCGCATTTGGTTGATAAAATTTAAAATCTCGCATTCTTTTGATTAATAATTTTATATCAAAAGGTTTTACTATATAATATTCTGCTCCTAAATTTATTGCTTTTTGTGTGATTTTGTCTTGTCCTACTGCTGACAACATAATGCACATTGGCATTTTGTCTAATGCTGCTGTTTGCAACATTTCTAATACTCCTAAGCCATCTAAATGTGGCATAATGACATCTAATAATACTACATCTGGTTTTTGCTCTAATATCAATTTATATGCTTCATTTCCATCTTTTGCCATACCTACAACTTCGATATCTTCTTCCCTTTCTAAATATCCATTCAATGTCATAGCAAATTCTGTATTGTCATCTGCTATTAGTACCCTGATTTTTTCTTTCACCTTTGATTCCCCCTAAAAAAATATTTGTAAATTACTTACAAACGCATTATATTATCAATTCTATTTTTTTGCAATAGTTTTCTGGAAATTTTTTCAAATTTTTCTTTTTTTATTTTATTTTTCAATGTTTTTTTGTATTATTTTATTAGGGAATATTGTAATATTTTTTACATAAAAGCCTAAGTTTTGCCTCTCTTTTTCTATTTTTTCTTTTTCCTTTTTGGTAACCTGCAGGGTTATTTTTATATTTTCCTCATACTCTATATGGAGTACTTCTATATGATGTTTTTTGCAATAAAATTGACATTTTCCTAATTCATTATAGGGAATTGTTATCTCTATCCAATATCCATTTTCTTCTTGTATAAATTCTGCTTTTGCAATAGCATTTTGCATTGCTTGTGTATAGGCTCTTACTAATCCTCCTGTTCCCAATAATATGCCTCCAAAATATCTAGTAACCACTATTAGCACATTAAATAGTTCTTCTTTTTGCAAAACATGGAGCATCGGAGAACCTGCAGTTCCACTAGGTTCTCCATCATCTGAACTTTTTTCTATTGTCTCTGTTTCTGTTTTTATACGATAAGCATAGCAATGATGTTTTGCATCATAATATTTTTTTCTTATACCTTGTATCGTTTCTTCTGCTTCTTCCTTACTTTTTATAGGATATAATTCTGCAATAAATTTTGACTTTTTTTCTATAAAAATAGCTTCTTCTTTCTTTTTTATGGTTTTATACAATTTTTTGTCCTTTCTTTCTAATTATTTTTGTAATACTTTCCTTGCCACAAATCTCTCCCTCGAAATCTTTTCTCAAAACCATGTAAAATCCACATTTTGTGCTTATTCCAATAGGGTGCTACTAAAAGCTGCTTTGGTGCATCGCCTGAAATTCTATGAACGATGATATCTGGTCTTAAATGTGTCATTACATCTATTAGGTCTTCTATATAATCATCTAATTCTAATGGTGTATATTCTCCTTTTCGATACATCTCTGCAAGTATGGTATTTTCTACCACATAAGTACTATGAATTTTTATTCCCTGTACTTTATGCTGATTAATAAAATGTACTGTCTCCAAAATGTCCTCTTTTGTTTCTTTTGGAAGCCCTATCATCATATGTGCCACTACGTCTATTCCGTACCTATTTAATATTTCTACTGCCTCTGTAAATTGTTTGCTTGTGTAACCTCTATGAAGGATTTCTCCTATCTTATCATTACTTGTTTGCAACCCCAATTCTACACATACATAATACTTTTTGGTATAAGTTTTGAGCAATTTAGCAATTTCTTCTGTAATGCAATCTGGTCTTGTACCTATTTCTAATCCTACTATTCTATCCTCTATCAAAGCAGCATCATATTTTCTTTTTAAATTCTCTACCGTATCATATGTGTTGGTAAAATTTTGGAAATAAACAATAAATTTGTTAGCTCTTTGGGCTCTATAGGAAGCAAAATAATCTTTTACTTGTGACTGTATATCCTTTCCTCCGTTTTATTAACTCTCCTGAACCTTTCTCACTACAATAGATGCAGCCTCCATATCCTAAAGTGCCATCTCTATTTGGACATGTAAAACCTCCATCTACACAAATTTTTAGCGTACGTTCTCCAAATTTTGCTTTCAAATATTCATTTAAGTGTCTATATCTTTCCATATCATTCATACTACATATATTTTACTCCATTTTTCCAAGCATGCCCTACTTTTTCTCCTATTTTATAATATCCATTTTGGAATTGGTCAAACACAAAAGCATCTATTTTTGTAGGATCTACTTTTCCTCTTTCATCTAATACATTTTCATCTGCTACTACATTTAGAATTTCTCCTAATACCCTAAATCCATAAACGGTATGTTGAAGCTCTACTACTTT
>CALXAS010000136.1 GCA_944386315.1 uncultured Clostridia bacterium
GATGAATAGTAGTATATGGGGTCAGAAAAAACTGGATATTGCAGTTGCATATCCAGAAGTGACACTAGTAAAACATTTATACATCCAAAAAATATCAGAAGATGATTTAAATTCTTTTCTTACTTCAATTCCACAAGAGTTGCATTATAGAAGTTCCGATACCTCATTTGCTGATATCGAAGAGAAAAGTTATAATGTAAATGATAATTTTTCTTTTATCGAGGTGGATGAGAATGAAGAGATGTCTTTTGTGCTAGGGTTTGTTCTGATGTTTATGTTTTTTATACTATTCGGCATAGGTATGACTGCATTATGGCTCTATGATGACTAAGCTAAGCTCCTTATTAATTTTAGTTAATGTTGTTACATAATAAAAAATAATAGAAGAGAAGAATTCTGCTCTTCTATTATTTTTTTGTCTTACTACAATACAAAACATAATGCATTTTAAATTTAATTGTTAAATTAAGTTGACAGCTAATAAAAAATATTACACAATATGAACAATAGTTCAAATAATAACAGAAGTTACAATATGTGGAAAAATAGAACAAGATTTATACAAATTTTTGCACAAAAATTTACTCACAAAAAAACAGATAAAAGATTGTAACAAGCTAATTGTAGAGATTTCACTGAATGTTGATATAGGAATATAACATTATGTATTCCAATTTTATACTTTATGTGATAAAATATGAAAAAATGTTAATGAAATAGGGAAAAGTGTTAACTATATTCCCAATAAATATTGCATTGAAACCATGGAAGATGTAGAAAAATTATCTAATGAGACTTGGATGGTAGAGAAAGTTTATAAAAAAGTAAATGAAAAATTAAAAAACTTTGGAGGTAAATAAAAATGAAGAAAATCGTTGTAGAAGTTGGTTCAACCTGTACTAAAATAGACCAGTTTGATGGGAAAAATATAGAAAAATTAGAAGGAAGAACAATACAATTTAAGAAACATTACAATGAAGATAAAATGCTAAGAGAAAGTGATGTGGAAGAATTAATCCAAAGCATTCAAGATTTAAAAAAGACATCTGAAGATATCTATGTATGTGGCACGAGTATATTTAGAAGTTTAAAAGAAGAAGAAAAAAATCAATTTTTAAACCGCTTCCAGAAAGAAGCAGGATATCCTTTTCATATTATCTCACAAGAGAAAGAAAATGAATTAACTGTTTTTGGAGCGACAAGAAAAGTGGAAGGCAAAGTATGTGTATTTATAGGTGGCGGAGGTTCTACTGAAATTGCCGTATATGATAAAGGAATAAAAGAAAGTGTAAATACGAAAGTAGGTGTTATAGATGTAATGCAAGAATTTCCAGATCTTGCTGAAGATTTACCAACAACTACATTAGAACAAGTAAAAAAATTTATACAGAAAAAATTAAATTTACCAAAAGAAAAAGCAGATATCTTGATACTAGCAGGAGGAGGTCACGAAAACTTTGCAAGAAATTCTGGAATACAATATAAAGAAAATGTATTATATCAAGATGAGGCATCTCCTATTATGATGGATATACAAACAAGAAAAAAGGACACAGAAAGGTATTATAAATCTATCTCTTTAGATGCAATAAGAAAGAGAGTAGAAGATCCAGATTGGTGGTATGCAACCAGAGCAATGACTGCTTTTGTACTAGTGGTAGCAGAGGCTATAGGAGCAAAATATATTGTTCCAACCGACATTGCTATGGTATATGGAATTTTAAATAAATGTGTGATATAATACCATTCTCACAGAAAGGATGTGTTAAAACTATGAAAATCAATAACAAGAAAATAATGGCATGGATGATTGTATTTTTATTAGTTATACAACTTGTATTGCCAACAATTACTTTTGCAAATGATGAAGATATTAGTTTAAAGGTTACTTTAAGTAGAAATTCTACTAATAGAAATCAAATTGATATTTTAGCAACAGATAGTAAGTACAACATTATAGAATTAAAGTATGTACATAAATATATTACACTAGAAGAAATTGAATATTTTGAAGGAAATAATAGTGATGTCATTACATTTTCAATTACGCCAAGTCAGAGAGTGGAAGAATCTTTTCTATTAGATGGTTATGGTTCTTATACCGTATATGCAAAAAATGAACATGGAGACCGCTTCTTAAATAGAATTACTATTCAAAACCCAGCAGATTTACCTCAAATAACATTAGAGCAGATAGAAGGCAATCCTTTGCATTTACATATTAAAGCAAGCAGTACGATAGGGAACATTACCACCATTAAGATAGCAAAAAAAGAAAACTATAGTGATACTGTGGATTTTTCTACACAAGGAACCACTATTTCACATACACCAAGTCAAGAAGTAGATATTACTTACACAGAATTAACAGAGGAAGGGTTATATGCTGTTTATGTAGAAGACGAATATGGCAATAGTGTCATTAGTCAGATTTATTTGGCAAGCCAAAAAACACCTATTACCCTAGAGGTTTCTGAAATGGATGAGAATAGAAATATTCAAATCAAAGTAACAGATGCTATTTCTCCTATTGTCTCTTTGAAAATAGCAAAAGCGGAAGATATTAATGATTTTACGGATTTTGAAACAAAAGGAACGATAATTCCTATTACTCCTGGCAAGGAAGTAACAGCAAGCTATACTGTTCCAGAGGATGGAACTTATATTATTTATGTAGCAGATGAAGCGGGTTATCAAAAAATGTCACAAAAACGATTTACTACCCAAGAAAAAGTAATGAATGTAGAAATTACGCAAGATGAAAATAATCCAGCAGAATTACAAATTACAGCAACGAATACAATGGCGAATATTGTAGAAATGAAAATAGCTTTAGGAGAGGATATCGATTTAGCATATTTTGAAGAGAATGGAGAAAATCTTCCTATTACAGAGGGGAAAACAGTAACTGCTAGCTATACATTATCTCAAAATAGTACGGTTAATGTGTACGTAAAAGATGAAGATGGGTATACTTATTTATATACAAAAACTATCATAGGAATAGATA
>CALXAS010000137.1 GCA_944386315.1 uncultured Clostridia bacterium
GAAGGAATAGAAGTAGAAAAAATAGGAGAAGAATATACATCAGGAGTAAGTAGTATAGATAAAGAAGAAATAAGTAGGAAATATTACAATAAAGCAAGAAGAATAAAAAGAGGGTTATTTAAAACAAATAGTGGAAAAATAATAAATGCAGATATAAATGGAAGCTTAAATATCTTAAGAAAATATATAAAAGAAATGTTTAGTCCAGACCTAGAAATAGCGATGGATATTGGTCGAGAACAACGACCATTAAAGAAAAGGGTTGCCTAAAAAATTAGGTGGAAACTTAAAAACAACATCTTTATAAAAAATTGGCACTAACTTAAATTAGTGCCAAGAGTGAAAATTTTAATTTTCACTTTTGTTCATGGATACTTTGTGTTAATGTTTCAATAATTCTATCCCACAATGTTTTTTCTTCTTCTATAACAACTTCTTCTGTTGCAGATTGTACATAGTCTTTTTTATCTAAATTGACATATACCTTTTGACTATTATCTAATTTTTGCATTCCTAATCTTTCTTTGGCTAGTTGCTCAATATTGGTAAGATTTAAGCTATTTTCTATATTTACTTTTAATTGTTCATTTTCTTTTTCTATTGTTGCTAAATCTTTCTTTAACTCTTCTTTTTCGTTAAAACTTTCTGTGATAAGTGAGTTTTGGTAACTAATGGCAAAAAGAATAGCAAATCCAAGTGCTATATATAACACCACTTTTGCTTTTGGTCTTAAATGCACTTTTAATTTTGTTTTTTTCTTATTCTTTGTTTTTGCACTGGTATGTTTTTTTTGCTTTTGTATTTCTGCTTGTGGTAACTCATACTCTGGTTGTATTTTTCTAGGGCTTGTCTCATACTGATAACTATTATATCTTGCCCCATTTGCCATTTGTTTCTCACCTACCTTTCTTTTGTTTTTTATTGTTTTTCAAATATTCTTAATTTTGCACTCTTAGACCTTGTATTTTCTTTCTGCTCTTCTGGTCCTGCCTCTATTGGTTTTTTATTTATCATTTTTCCTTCTGATTTACATCCACATACGCAATAAGGTAAATCTTTTGGACAAGTGCATACTCCTTCTGCTTGTACCATTGCTTTTTTTACGTTTCTGTCTTCTAAGGAATGGAATGTAATCACACACAGCCTTCCTTTTGGTTTTAAGCATTCTATAGCTTGTTTTACTGTTGCAAACAATGGCTCTATTTCATTATTCACTTCTATTCTAATGGCTTGAAAAGTACGCTTTGCTGGATGTCCTTCTTTTTGTTTTGCCTTCGGAATAGAGTTTTCTATAATGGAAACAAGCTGCAAAGTTGTTTCTATTGGTTTTTGTTTTCTTTCTTTTATAATATTCCTTACAATTTGTCTTGCAAATTTTTCCTCTCCATATTCTTGTAGAATTTGGACTAATTTTTCTTCTGAATAAGAATTTACTACATCGTAGGCCGTTAAATCTTGGGTTTGGTCCATTCTCATGTCTAGCTTTGCCTCTCCCATGTAACTAAATCCTCTTTCTCTTTCATCTAATTGATAAGAAGATACTCCTAAATCTAATAAAATACCATCTACTTTATTGATTGCTAATTCTTCCAATATATTTTTTAAATCATCATGATTTCCATGGATATAGGTAATATTAGAAAATTCTTTTAAATTTTCTTTGGCAGTTTCTAATGCTTCTGTATCTCTGTCTATAGCAATTAACCTTCCTTGGGCTGACAATTTTTTAGCAATTTCTCTGCTATGACCTCCGACCACCAAGTGTTCCATCTACATAAATACCATCTGGATGAATTTGCAAACCTTCTATACATTCTTTTAAGAGTACTGGTTTATGCTCAAATTTCAATGTGTCACCTCTATTTTTGCAAATATAGCATAATCAGTTGGTATTATAAAATACCAACTGTTCATGCCGTTTTTTAGTTTTTTCTTATGTATCTCTTCTTATGTATTTTCTTATCTTTCGTAATAATATCTTCTTTTGTAATTGGCTTTTTATCTTATTCCTTTGTATCTTTTCTTTTTATCTTTAGAAAAGCTTTTTTCATTTTATCTTTTGTATTTTCTGTTTTTTTCTTTGGTTTAAAAAGGCTTTTTTATTTTTTATCGTTTGTAAATTTGTTTTTTATCTTTTGTTATTTTTTGTCTTTTGTGTTTTTCTTACTCTTCTTTTGTGTGATTTATATAAACTTTTGCAAGTTATATACCAAGCATTGTCATATTTTCTGCAATTTCGTCTGCAGAAATATTTTCTTCGCTATTATAGACTTTCCATTTATCTTTATTCCATATTTCTAGTCTTGTTCCTACACCAATAATCACGACATCTTTTTCCATATTGGCATATTCTCTTAAGTTACTTGCAATTAGGAATCTCCCCTGTTTGTCTATTTCGCATTCTATTGCTCCTGACAAGAAAAATCTAACGAAATCTCTTGCATTTTTATTGGTAAGTGGAAGTGTTTTTAGTTTCTCTTCAAAATTTGCCCATTCTGTTTGTGAAAATCCGAAAAGACATCCGTCTAATCCTTTGGTTACGATGAATTTTTCTCCCATATCTTCTCTTAGCTTGGCTGGCATAATTAGTCTGCCTTTTGCATCAAGAGAATGCTCATATTCACCGATTAACACTTTGTTTCACCTCCTGGGATTTTTATTCCACTTTCTACCACTTCTCTCCACTTCGATTAAATTGTAATACAAGTATTTTGAAAAATCAAGTGTTTTTTTGAATTTTTTTCATTTTTTGTTTTTCTTGTAAAAGATTTCAAAAGAGACAGAGATTTTTGACACCATAAAATATTGTCAAAAATCTCCGTCCTCACTGACATATAGGTATTGAATAATAAAAAGTGACATGATTTTTTATCTATCACATCACTTTCTATAAAAAAATTAAAAAATTTCACACACTATACTTGACAAGTGTAAATGGTAAAATAGTATGTAGGAAATTGACAAAGAAAAATGTCGGTTTTCCTACATATTTTTTGTATTCTCAA
>CALXAS010000138.1 GCA_944386315.1 uncultured Clostridia bacterium
TAACAAGAAAAAACATAGCTCTTTTTTCTTGCTTTTGCTATGTTTTTGCTTTTATTCTTTTTTATTCGTTATTACTGGTAAAAAAGTGGTATTAATTATGACAAATAGAAAGTTAAATAATAATTCAAATGTAATGAGAAAAGACTTAAGAAATTATAGAAAAGAAAAATATTTACTTCATGTATTTTCTTTGGTGTCTACTTTGGAATATTCCTTCTGGTATATCGTGCAAACAAATAGCAATTGCTAGGGAATAGCCAAGTGTTAGGGATGCCCCAAATCCAGAGCCAATAGCTAAGCCCTCTGGGAAATTGTGCAGAGCCAATCCTATACTAACAACCATACCTGTTTTTAAAAGTTGGCTCTTTTGCTGATTCTTTGCTTTTCTATTAAATTTTCGTTGTACTACTACATCACATCCTATCATAATGATAACCCCTAATAGAATTCCCAAAATAACGGTGGCAATATTTGTTATTTCTAATGCTTCTGGTATTAAATCAAAACAGATAATGGCAAGCATTAGACCTGATGCAAATGATAAAATAAAACTTAAAAATTTTTTGGACTGTTTTTTACATATAACACCTAATATGCCTCCTATGGTTGTGCCAAATGTTCCAAAAAATAATCCTATGCATGTGGTTTTTATGATTTCGTTAATAACTTCTCACTCTCCCTATTCTTCTTTTATTTTTTTCTCTTTTTAATATATGAATTAAAACAAGAAAAAAGTACATCTCCTTACGGAAGGCGTACTTTTTGTTTTATTTATGTTACTCTTCTACAACATATCCTGTTGTATCTGGTCTTGCTACATCTTCATCTGTTACATTACCAAATTCGTAATAATAATCTGATGTTCTGTTTACTACATTATCCACTAATTTAATGGCTAAACCTGTATCTGTATTTATAAATTTTTCCATGTTGCCATCTCTTATCATATAACATTCTTCCCCTTGTAAGGTTATTTTTTCTAAACTCGTTGTCATAGCAAGCCATATATTTTCTAAGAATAAATCTGAGGTAAAGCTAATTGGATTTATAACAACATCTCCTAATTCTTTCATTGTTTTTGTTTCTCCATCATCTGTTAACACAAATTTTTCCTCGCTAGATTTATAAAAAATTTGTTCTTTTTTGTTGGTATTTTCTCCATAGGTAGTGATATATAATAAGATAACGTCTCCCTTAGAATAAGAATCCCATATAATCACTTCTCCATCTTTATAGTTAATTACTTTTGAACGAAAATTTCTTGTTTCTTGTGTTTCTGTCTCCTGTGCTTTATGAGACAAGCTAGAAAGTATCCACGTTTTTCTACCTACTACCACAACAAATAAAAGAAATATGATAAGTAAAACTATTTTTAATATTTTTAGTTTATGATTATATTTTTTCATATAATTAATTTCTTTTGTTTCTCTTCCTTTATGGTGAATCCCTAGGTCCTTTTGCATGTTTTCGTAAATTTTGTTGCACTCTTTACATTCTGCTAAATGTTCTTTTATGTATTGATTGGTTTCTTCATTTGTTAATTTTTCTACATAGTTTGGCAATAAGTCTTGTACTATTTTACAATCTTTTTTCTCTTTCATTTTCATCAACCTCCTTTATTTTTTGTTTTCCCCTATAAAAGGTAACTCTTGCCCAACTCTCTGTTTTATTTAAAATGGTAGCAATTTCTTTAAAACTTAGTTCCCCTGTTATTCTTAGATAGATAACTTCTCTGGTTTGCTCATCAAGTTTTTGCATTTTTTGATACAATGCCATTTTTTCTTCTTTGGCTAAAATTTCTTCTTCCGTAGTTTCTTCTGTTTGTATTTCTAAAAATTCTTTTTCTTCTAGGGGTGCATATCTTTTATTTTTTCTACATTGGTCATACCATAAATTCTTCGCTATCTGGCATAGCCACACGGATAATTTGCAATCTCCTTGAAAGGTATCTATCTTTTTTACGGCTCTATAAAAAGTTTCTTGCGTAAGTTCTTCGGAAATATCTTCATTATGGGTTAGGCAGAATAAATATTTGTTAACGGTAGAAAAGTATTGTTTATAGATTTCTTCCATATCCTGCATAACTTTTTCCTCCTTTGCTATAGGACGTTTTTATTTTGCATTTGTTACAATTTTTTTGAAAAAAAACAGAGAATAGTTTCTTTTTTACTATTCTCTCCTCTTTTTATTCTTCTCCCTTTAATTTTTCTGCTCTATCTGCTGCAATTAGGTTATCAATCATTTCATCCAAGTTTCCGTTTAAGAAATCATCAAATTGATAAACACTCATTCCTATTCTATGGTCTGTAATACGTCCTTGTGGATAGTTATAAGTACGAATTTTTTCGCTTCTATCTCCACTTCCTACTTGACTTTTTCTTTCATTAGCAATTTCACTATCTCTTTTACTTCTTTCTTGTTCATAAAGTCTGGAACGTAGTAATCTCATAGCATACTCTCTATTTTGTACCTGTGACCTCTCTGTTTGACATTCTGCTACAATACCGGTTGGAATATGGATTAATCTTACGGCTGACGAGGTTTTATTAACGTGTTGTCCTCCAGCTCCAGAAGCCCTATATACTTCTAACTTGATATCTGCTGGATTTAATTCTATCTCTACATCTTCTACTTCTGGAAGCACTGCTACTGTTGCCGTAGAGGTATGGATTCTTCCACTACTTTCTGTATCTGGTACACGTTGCACTCTATGTACTCCACTTTCAAATTTTAATCTACTATAAGCTCCCTTTCCTGTTATCATGAAAGAAATTTCTTTATAGCCTCCCAATTCCGTAGGATTTTCGTTTACTACCTCCAAATTCCAATGTTTTCTTTCTGCATACATGGAGTACATTCTAAATAAAGTACCTGCAAATAAAGCTGCTTCTTCTCCTCCTGCTCCTGCTCTTATTTCGCATATAACGTTTT
>CALXAS010000139.1 GCA_944386315.1 uncultured Clostridia bacterium
TAGCACTAAACGCTAGCGCGTGGTCAAAATGAAAAACCACACACATCCAAAACACAAGACGAGAATAAAAAATAAGTATCCTCTAACAAGAAAGCTAAAGAATTATGTATAAATAGATAAAAAACATAGAAATACTTGAAAACATAGGAAATCTCTTTTAAAATATATTGCGTGAAAAATCACAAAAATATATTTTAAAGGAGGTTTTGTTTATGACAAATAAACAACTATTAGAGAAACTAAAAGAAGATATGGAAATGCGAGGTTTCTCAGATCACACAAAAGCAAGCTACTACAGGAAAGCAAAAGAAATAACGGAATATTTTGGAAAACCAATGAAGCAAGTAAAAGTACAAGAATTAAGGGATTACCTATTAAAATACTTAAGAGAAGAAAGAGGATTAACGGAGAAGAGTGTGAACTACTACAATAATGTAATAAGATTCATATATGATGTAGTAATAGATGAGCCGATAAATAAGAGACAATTGCCGTTATACAAAGGAAAAAGAAGATTACCAAAGATATTAAGTGAAGAAGAACTTAATGTCTTTTTTAATGTATGTGAAAATTACATGTATAAAACAATATTCATGATGATATATGGTTCAGGTCTAAGAATATCAGAAGCAACAAACATCCGAATAGAAGATATAGATAGTAAAAAAATGAGGCTGTTTGTAAGGAATGGAAAAGGAGAAAGAGAAAGATACACAGTATTACCAAAAGCAAGTTTAGAGATGTTAAGAGAATGTTACAGAAGGTATAAACCAAATCATCCAGAAGGATATATGTTTTTAAATCGAGAAGGGAATCCATTAAAGGTAGAACGATTAAGAGTATTTTTTAGAAGATATAGAAGAAAAGCAGGAATAAGTGAGGAGTTCATAGTGCATTCCTTGCGACACTCATTTGCTACACGATTAGTGGAAGAAGGAGTACCGTTGGTACAAGTAAAAGAATTGTTAGGGCATAGCTGTATCCGAAGTACCATGACCTATGTGCACGTAGCAAATAATATGCAACAAGTGGATAGCCCATTAGATATATTTTTAAGAAAAGGGGAGGAGAAATAGAATGGCAGAAGTACAAGATATAATAAAAAAATATGGAAAAGAATATAAGGAGAAACACAAAATGTTACCCCATATAGCAAAAGCGATGGGAGCAATAGAAAAGTGTAGAACAGCAGAGTTAGGAGCACATATAGATGTATGTGATAATTGTGGATATGAGAAAATAAGTTACAATTCATGTAGAGATAGACATTGTCCAAAATGCCAAAGTATAGCAAGAGAGAAGTGGATATATAATAGAGAAAAAGATTTATTGAATGTAAAATATTTTCATGTAGTATTTACAATACCATCAGAAATATATTTAGTGGTAAAACAAAACGAAGCAAAAGTATATAATATATTGTTTAAAGCAGTAGCCGAGACATTAGAAGAACTAGGGAAGGACAAAAAATATTTAGGAGCACAAATAGGATTTATGGAAGTGTTGCATACATGGGGACAAACTCTAGTATATCATCCGCACATACATTGCATAGTACCAGCAGGAGGAATAGATAAAATAGGGAAATGGAGAAATAGTAAGAAGAAATTTTTCATACCAGTAAAAGTATTATCAAGAAAATTCAGAGGAAAGTTTTTGTATTATCTAAAACAGGAGAAATTAGAATTTTATGGAGAGAATAAAGAAATGGAAATACAAGAAAATTTTGACGAGTTGATGTCAAGAATGTATCAAAAAGAATGGATAACGTATTGTAAACCACCATTTAAAAATGCAAAAAGTGTAATAAGATATTTAGGAAGATATACGCATAGAGTGGCAATATCCAATAGTAGGATAATAAAAGAAGAAAAAGGAGAAGTAACATTTCAATATAAAGACTACAAAGATAAGAATAAAATAAAAGAAATGACAATAAAGGCAGAAGAATTTATTAGAAGATTTTTATTACATATATTACCACCAAGATTTATGAAAATAAGACATTATGGGTTGCTGGGAAATAGAAATAAAAAAACAAAGTTAGCCGAATGCAAAAGGCTTACAAATACAGCTAACCTTGAAAGACTAGAGATAGGAACTCTAGAGATACTAAAGAAAACACTAGGTGTTGACTTTAATTTGTGTCCTATTTGCCACAAAGGACATTTGTTGAGCCCAAACTCCAGCTAAACACAAACAATTGAATACCAATTAAAAATTGCCTCTTAATTGGGGAGGGGGCCTTATGCTCATTTTACAATGAAAATGGGAAAAGTACAATAGAAATTATAGAAAAAGTTAGAAAAAAACGCCCTAAAAGAGAATTTAGATAGGAAAGAGAAAAAGAAAAACCCATAGAAAAAAGTTTCCGCGTTTACTACTATTATAATTACAGATGGTTAGCCAGAATAAAATAGTAGTAAAAAGGAAATTTTTTTACTGGCTAACCATCAGTAATTTCCTATACATCATAGTCCTAATTATTTTAGCCGGCGTATCTATAGCTATGCTAGTAGGAGAAAATGGAATTATCACACAGGCACAAAGAGCAGACGAATTAACCACACAAGCACAGCAAAAAGAAGCAATAGAACTTGCCGTAGCATCTGTACAAGCACAAGGAACATTAGAATTAGACAAAACAAAACTAGAGGCAGCTTTACAGTCACAACTAGGAGACACAGAATATAGCTTAACAGAAAATGGTGATGGAAGTTTTCTATTACAAATGGCAGAAAGAAGCTATTATATCGACAGTACAGGAGAAGTAATAACAGAAGAAAATATGATAGCAATAGGT
>CALXAS010000140.1 GCA_944386315.1 uncultured Clostridia bacterium
AGTTTCTACTTTTTCAAAAGACTATATTATGATAAAAGAAGAATTTTGCGAGAAGGGATTACAAGCATTAAGAAGTGGTGGATTTCCAATAGAATATGAATAAAATTAAGGATAGGAACAAGACTCTACATCTTGTTCCTATCCAGTTTAGGACAAATTACTCGTCCATTTTCAAAAAATAGATGTCCTCAAATAAAGTTGCATTATATCTATTTAATATCATACATAACAGGTCAAGACAACTTATTTAACATACACCACGAGCAGCTGTGAAGGATTACTATAATTATTAACTTTATAATTAACGATAGTGGCGAAAACCATTCGGTTTTTGCCACTATCGTTTTGTACCAATTGTTTTGTTCAATCAGGGATGTAGGTAGGTTCTAGAGATTCAATGTAATTTTGCAACGAAGAGTCGGAGAGCTTGGGCACTGGAGTCAAGTTCTTACAGCAAGGACAAATCACTGCCAAGCTATAAATTTCTATATATCCCAAGGGACTACCTTCTCTGTATTTCCGTACATCGTTGCCTTCTGCTTCCAATACAGCTCCACATGTTTTGCATGTTACCTGAACTTTCAATTCATGGTACCGAGTTTCCAATGGTTGTTCAATAATCTTCATAAGTCATTCTCCTTTACATTATAATAAAATGTGTTTAAAACTATTTACATTATAACATATTTTATGTTAATTATCAAAAATTTATTCGATGAAATTTCCCTTTTTTTATTTTTTGAAATTTCATTAAGAGTAATGCAATAGATGATTGTATCAATCGTGGGGAGTGCCAAAAAAGTTGTAAATAACTACTTCGTTGGCACCAAAAGTGAAAGCTATGGAGTATTGATAAATCAGTATTTCATAGCTTTTTTATATGTAAAAGTAGAAAGATAAAAGAATGTATGCAAAGCGCATATATTCTTTTTATTTAAATATATTCTTATTTTCTTGAAAAAATGTAAAAAGATGGTATAATGAATAAACCAACGAAAGAGAGGATAATAAAAAATGGAATATAATATCATTCAAAAAGCAAATACGAACTATCTGGGGAAGCATATTTTCTACTATGACGAAATAGAGTCTACCCACAAAAAAGCAGAAGAATTGGCTAAGAATAAAGAAGTAGAAAATGGAAGCATTCTTTTAGCAGAAAAGCAAACAGCGGGAATTGGAACAAAAGGAAGGAGCTGGTATACAGGTAAAGAAAATATAGCTATGACAATCATTCTATTTCCCAATGCTAATTTGCAAGTCTTAGAAGGTCTAACAACAAAACTTGCACGAGCAATGCAAGAAACTATACAAGAACTGTATGGTTATGAATTAGAGATAAAATTGCCCAATGATTTATTATTTCATAAGAAGAAAATTTGTGGTATTTTAACACAATGTGCGAGTCAAGAAGAAAAGATACAATATCTTCTAATTAGTATAGGATTTAATGTAAATGAAGAAAATTTTTTAGAAGATATAAAAGAAATAGCAACGTCCTTAAGAAAAGAAACAAATAAAATATTTTTCAGAGAAGAAATTATTCAAAAATGGATAGAGAAGGTAGAAAAAATTTTGAATTCCATTTTTTAGAAAATTTTGTATAACTAAAAAATAAAAGGGTATACTAGAAATTGGAAATATAAAATTAAAAGAAATTTATATATAAGTAAATATTTACAATATTAAGGAAAAGGCTAGAAAATAGGGAAAAAACGGCATAGGACGTAAATGTAGCAATTAAATAAACCTTTGAAGTATAGTAATATTTTTTCTATATCCGCCAAGACGGATGGGTTCTGTGTTTAAATTAACAAAAAATGGATAGGTTTTGGTAGGAACAAATGAGTATAGAAATTTTATTAAAACAAGTAAGACAAGAAAAGAATATGACATTAAGCATGTTAGCAAAAAAAAGCGGCGTGTCTAGGACTCATATTAATGATATTGAAAATAATTTAAAAAGTCCTAGTTTATTTGTGATGGTAAGATTAGCAAAAGCTTTAGATGTTGAAGTAACGGAGTTGTATAAGGTAAAATGGTAATAGAAGAAATGTTGAAAGAGGAATTGAATAGAATCGTAGAAAAATACGGGGTAGATTCTGAAGAAGCATATGAAATAACAAAAAGGGTAGAAGCGTATATGAAAGCCCAAGAAGAAAAGAAAAAGCTAAAAGCTAAAAATTATTATGAGAATAGCTTAAAAGGATTGATGCAATATTTAAAGGAAAATGAAGTCAATCCAAGTGAGCAAAGATGGAATAAATACGCCTTAGAACATGGTTATTTGTCAGCTAAAGTAATTGGATACTTATCGGGACATGGTTTTAACAAACTATGTAAACAAAAACGAAAAGAGCAATTACAGGGAAATTAAGTGAATAAAAGGGGAAATAAAGAGGCTTCCTAAAAGAAGTCTTTTCGTGCTGTCTGCTGTTGCTTCAGCTAAAATATAATAGAATAGGCTGTGAATGGTAACTTTTTTTAGCAGAACAAGAACAAATTTTAAAATATCTATGGACTTTTTTCTATTTTTGCCCTAAAATAATAGAGTACAAAAAGTCGAAATTTAAAAGAAGAAAGGGATGAAGAAAATGAACAATATATGGCATGACATTAATCCAGAAAGAATTAAGAAGGATAATTTCATAGCAGTTATAGAAATTTCAAAAGGGGGAAGAAATAAATACGAGTTAGATAAAGAAACAGGAATGCTTCGACTAGATA
>CALXAS010000141.1 GCA_944386315.1 uncultured Clostridia bacterium
TGACGAAATGAAAGCGTAGAGTTTTATTGTTCCAATACTTCTACGCTTTTTTTAAAATTTTTCATTCTTTTGTCCTGCCCTTTTTATGTTGATTAGTAAATATTCTCATAAAAGAATTGGTTGAATTTGTTCTCCTTCTAAGGCTTGCTCCATAGTTTTAATTAGGTAATTAAAGTCAAATACAATAGAGCGTGGTTTAGTAATAGGATTATCTTGCTTAAAAGGAACAAAATAAAAATGTTTTCTATTTAATAATTTACCGATATTTTCTGCACTCCCAGATAAAGCGTCGTTGGTGGAAATTCCTAAAACAACTGGATTTTGGTTTCTAAGGTGTGCTTTTACTGCCATAAGTACAGGGGTATCGTTAATGCCATTTGCAAGTTTTGCCAGCGTATTTCCGTGAACAAGGAGCTACCACCATAATATCTGTTAACTTCTTTGGTCCAATAGGTTCTGCTTCTTGTATCGTGTGAATAATATCTTTCTTAGTAATTTCTTTTATTTTTTCTATAAAAGCAGATGCTTTTCCAAATTTTGTGTCTAATTCATAGGAATGAAACGACATAATTGGCAAAACATCTGCTCCTTCTTTTACAATATTTTGTATCTGTTCTATTGTTTTATCAAATGTACAAAAGGAACCTGTTAAACAAAATCCCACTTTTTTATCTTTTAATTTCATATGATATATTCCTCCTTTCCTACTTCTATATCATATGAAATTATGTTGACAAAAGAAACTGAATTATATATTTTTTATGTTTTTCTTTTTAAAAGCTATCACACTTGCTAGCATTAATACAAGGAAATAAAGGATACATATAATAATGGAAAAAGCAAGTGTCATGCCTTCAAATGGAGGTAATGCGCCAAATAAGTATTGGTCTATATTCCAATTCATAGTAATAAAATAACGTAGTATGTCTATCTGATAGGCTGTTGCAAGTGTATTAATAATAGAGGTAGACATATAGCCAAGCAATGCAATAACAATAGCAAAGGCAGAGTTAGTAAAAATAGTACCTAAAGCAAAAGCAATAGTCATAACTAATAGATATAATGGTAATTTTGTTATAAATAAAATTCCTAAATATTGCCACCAAGTAAACTCCACTACTTTTCCCAAGTTAAAATCATATTGAATGATGTTAGACTGTGTGACTCCTTCCCATCCAAACAAAATGCCTCCTATAATAAATTGTGCTACTGCAATACATAAAACGGCAAGTAAGAAAATAAGAACACAGGCAATCCATTTTGCTAGCAATATTTTAGTTCTACTATAAGGTCTTACTAGTAATAATTTTACAGTACCTTTGTTAAATTCTTCACTTACAATAGTTCCTGCTATCATAACAAGAATAATGATAATAAAAATTTCATAATTAGAAAAAATTCCTGTCATGTCGTATTGAAAATTTTCTATTTTCTCAGAAGGCTCTCCATTTTCAATTCTGTATTTTGCTGTTTCTGTTGTTTTTAAAGCTTGTTGATATTCTTGTTTTTCTTCATAGGTTAAATTCTCTTTGCTTTCGTAATCTAAACACATAGCTTTGTTATATACATATTGATTTAAATTGTTGTTCATGGAATCATAGCCATAAGGAATATTTTTTTCCAGACGCCAATCTAAAGCTTGTTTGCTGATGGATAAACGATTTATTTCTGCTTGTATGCTTTCTAATTGAACAGTATCTTTAGTTTGTGCTTTCAAATCTTCTTGAATTTTCATTTCTTCTTCTAACTTTTGTTTTTCTTGTTCTACAAAATAGCGCCAATCATCTTTATCTAATAAAGCAACAAATTCTTCATAATCGGCTTGTGCCTGTTCTCTTAAAGGATCACTTTTTTCAGTTCCATAAGCATACAGATAAAGATTTCTTGTATAACTTATACCATCTCTCATAATAATATAAGCTTGCCATGTATCTCCGCCATATTTATCTACTAAATCAAAACAATCTACCAAAGATTTTGCTTCAATATAAGCTGTAACATCCTCTGGATGTTCTGGATTTAATTCTTTCACATAATCTCGCATAGATTGCACATAATTTGTAGAATAACTACCATAACGAGTATACATAGATGTATTGGTATTCCTAGATGTCATAAAATTATAAAAAATCATAAATAAAACTGTAACGATTAGAATCATGTAAAAACTTTTCTTTTTTAATATTTTCACCATTTCATTTTTTATTAAATTAATCAATGATATTCCCCCCTGTCTTCTTTAAAAAGGCATCTTCTAGCGATATTTCTTTTGGTTTAATTTGATACACTTTTATTTGATTTTTTACAAACAACTCTACGATTTCTGGAATTTTCTCTTTTTCTATATCTATTTGAAAATGTGTTTCATCTAATAGGTTAGCTTCTGGGAAAAATCTTTTTACTTCTTGCGCAGTATTCACTTCCCATAGATAGATATGACCATTTAGTTGTGCTTTTACTTCTTCTATTTCATTGGTTTCTACAATTTGACCATTTTTGATAATGCTTATTTTATTACATAAGTTTTCCAATTCCGCTAAATTATGGCTGGAAATTAAAATACCCATTTTTTCTTTTTCTGCCAATAGTTTTAATAAATCTCTTACTTCTTTCATACCTTCTGGGTCTAATCCATTTGTTGGCTCATCCAAAATTAATAAATTTGGTTTATGCAGGATAGCTTGCGCAATACCCAAACGTTGTCTCATTCC
>CALXAS010000142.1 GCA_944386315.1 uncultured Clostridia bacterium
CCCATGTTGCAGTTTTTTTAGTAGATATGGTATTATCTCCATATCCACTTCTCCAAATGCTCATTTGTACTTTGGAAGCTTCCTCACGGTTTTCTACAGTTACTCTTACTAATATAGAATCAGAAGTAGTACTTTTAGTATTTACTAAAATTTTTGCTATTTTTGGTTCTTTGGTTTGGTCTTGCAATGTGGTAACATTATTTCCATCTTTCCTTAGTAAATGAGATGTACCACCCTCATGAAGCGTTCCCGCATTTAAATAGTTTTTTACTTCTGCAAAAGATTTTTCCCATACTCTTACAATATGGTCATCATAGTTACTGTTACAGTCTATTAATCTTACCGTGTTTCTATCTGGATAGGTATCTATAATAACAATAGAATGGTCGTTATAATTACTAGCTCTATATCGAATGACATCTCCTACTCTTAGGTCTGCTATACTATTAATACTTCCAGAATATAGCCATGCATAATCTCCGCAGCGGTCACAAGAACCATAAAATTGATTCTGGCAATATCTTGCAAATGCTAAACACTCCCATCCTCCATAGCCACAACCTGAACAAGTATAATAAGAATTATGAACCCACCCCGTTGATGATGGACTATATACATCTGCATTAAAGGATCTATTTTGCCACTGTGCAATAATATTATTAATTTTAGACTTATATTCTTCTACAGATACTGCCTCTACCGGATTGGAAAAAATAATTTGCATTAGCATAACAAAACAAAATAGCAATGCAAAAAGCAAAACTTTACTTTTCTTCTTCATAAAAAATCCCCCTTTTATTTTTAATTTCTAATAGATAATAACTTTTGCATAATATATTTTCTATATAATACCACATAGATAATAACCCCTAAAACAACTTGCACGCACATTCTCATCAATGCATTTGGTATAATATAATGAAAAGTAGAAATAACAGCTAACATAATAGATGCCACAAGCAAACTTTTTCCAAAATAACGAAAATACTGTTTAATTGGCAATTGCTTTCTTACAGCAAAGGTTTGATAAGTAGTTACTGCTAATTCTGCTAGTACCGTTCCTATGGTTGCTCCCACTGCTCCATATTTTGGTATGAAAATAAAGTTAAATAGTAAATTAACAACAGCTCCTAATATAACTGAAATGATAAAATCTCTATCTCTTTCATTTGGTATCAAATATTGTGTTTTGATTACATTTGCCCATATAATAAATATAATCGTAATAGATAAAGGTTTTAATACATCTGCAGACGGCATAAATTCTGCGCCTAAAAACATTGGTACAAAATCATCTGCAATGGCAATAATGCCAAACACAATCGGAGTTGCTAAAAACAAAGCAAATTCCATAGATTTATTGATATATTCTATACTTTTTTCTTTTTCCCCTTTTGCAACTAAGTTAGACATCTTCGGCAACATAACCGTTCCTAATGCATTTACTAGAGCAATCGGCATATTTACAATTTTATCTGCATATTCATAATAGCCAACTTGTTCCATGGTAGATAAATTACCAATCATAATTTTATCCATAATACGATAAATACTAACAGCAATAACAGGTATAAATAAAATAATACAAGGCTTTAGTGTTTTTATTACTTCTTCTTTTTTTGGTTTTACCAAATCTACATATTTTCTTAAAAATGGCCATATGGAAAGTTGCGTAAGTAGTATCGTAAGTGCCATAATCATGGTGTAAATCCATAAATCTTCCTCTGTTTTTACTAGTAAAAAGATACTAATCACAGAAATTACTTTTATAACAGTATTACGAGTTACAGTTAACTTAAATTTTTCTATTCCAAAGAAAAACCAATTAATATCAAAACAAGAAGATAGCACATAAAAAGTTTGTATAATAAATAGCATTTGATTTTCTTTCACAAATAGAATGATATACATTATGTATATAAAAACTACTAAAAGAGACATAATAAATTGCATGGTATAAATCGTCCAAAATGCTCTGGAAAGTTTTTGCTTATCATCTCTTACTTGTGCAATTTTTCTGTTTCCATAATTATTAATTCCTAACATTGCAAATAGTACAAAATAATTTGCAATAGAATAGCTATAAGAGTATAATCCTGTCCCTGTTGCTCCAATCACTCTTGCTAAATAAGGAGCTGTAATCAGTGGCAAAATCATAATCAAAATTTGATATAGCATATTATAGATAAAATTCTTCTTTATACTAGTCAATCTTTTTCCTCTATTCTGTATATTTTATTTCTTTAAAACTTTTTTTATTTGTACTTTCAAATTTTCTTTCATTTTTTGAAAAGCTTTTTTAAATTGAATAACTGTATTGGTATAATTATATTTATAGTATACTTTATCTGTTTTATCAAAGTCAACATCTTCTAGAATAATAACAGATTTATTTTCAAACCATTTTTTAATTTCTTCACCCTCAACACTTAATCCCTTTGATTTCTTCCATGCTTTTCCAGACATTCCTCCATAATGATATAATAATTCATTATGGTTTTTAATCGCTGTTACTGTATAGCCGTCTTTTAACAACTGTGCTTGCAATTTTGTAACAGACCACCACCACTCAAAAGATTCATCTAATTGGTATTTCAAATATAAATCTTTATCTATTAAGAAACAATAGCCATCTCCTCTTGTATAAGGATTATTTTCGCATAATC
>CALXAS010000143.1 GCA_944386315.1 uncultured Clostridia bacterium
ACAACATCTTTATAAAAAATTGGCACTAACTTAAATTAGTGCCAAGAGTGAAAATTTTAATTTTCACTTTTGTTCTAAAGACAATATAATAAAAAGAAAGAAAGGAAAAGAATATGAAAACAAGATATTTTGATCATGCGGCAACAACAGCAGTAAAAGAAGAAGTTTTAAAAGAAATGTTGCCATTTTTTTGTGTAGAATATGGAAATGCTTCTTCTCTATATCACAAACGGAAGAGAGGCAAAAAGAGGATTAGAGCATGCAAGAGGACAAGTGGCAACAGCCATTGGAGCAGAGCCAAAAGAAATCTATTTTACAGCTTGTGGCAGTGAAAGTGATAATTTAGCTTTAAAAGGTGTAGCTTATGCCAATAGACAAAAAGGGAATCATATTATTACAACGAAAATAGAGCATCCGGCTATTCTGCAGACTTGTCAAACTCTAGAAAAACAAGGCTATGAAGTCACTTATTTAAATGTAGATGAGCAGGGAATGATTTCTTTGCAGGAAATAGAAAAAGCAATAAAACCTACTACAATTTTAATTAGTGTTATGTTTGCCAATAATGAAATAGGAACTACCCAGCCAATAGAAGAAATAGGAAAAATTGCTAAAAAACATGGCATTTTATTTCATACAGATAGCGTGCAAGCGGTAGGAAATGTAGCAATAGATGTACAAAAGCTCCAAATTGATTTATTGTCTATGTCTGCGCATAAATTTTATGGACCAAAGGGAGTAGGAGCTTTATATGTAAGAGAAGGAGTAGATTTTGAAAGAATACAAGATGGAGGACATCAAGAAAAAAATAAAAGAGCAGGAACAGAAAATGTAGCAGGAATTGTAGGATTAGGAAAGGCAATAGAATTAGCTACGCAAAATTTAATACCCTATTGCCAAAAATTAGAATCATTAAAGGAACAATATATTCGTCAAATCCGAGAAAAGTTGCCAGAAGCAAAGCTGAATGGACACCCAGAAAAAAGGCTTGCAGGTAATGTAAATTTTTCTTTTCCACATATAGATGGGCAGGAATTACTACTTGCCTTAGATAGAAGAGGAATTTGTGCTTCTACGGGAAGTGCATGTAGTTCTGGCTCGTTAAACCCATCCCATGTATTACTAGCAATTGGTTTGCCACGAGAATATGCAGAAGGGGCATTAAGAGTAAGCATAGGAGAAGAAAATACAAAAGAAGATATTGATTTTTTAGTAGACAGTATTGTAGAAATAATAACTCAAATGAAGAAGTTGAACTGAAAACGAATAAAAAAGAAAAAATTGCTTCATACTAGAAAAAAAGGATAAGGAAAAGAAATGAATAGTAAGAAGCAGATAAAAAAACAAGGAATCATAGGAATGGTAGCAGGAATAACTTGTGGTTTGTTTGCCTCAGGAGGAGGGCTCATATTAGTTCCTGCTTTTTTATATGTTTTAAAAATGGAAGACAAAAAAGCAAGAGGGACAGCTGTTTTATGTATTTTGCCTATGGTACTTACTAGTAGTATTTTTTATATAACAGGAAATTATATGAATTGGGAGATAGGAATAAAGTGTGCGATAGGAGGCATATTAGGAGGAGCAATAGGTGCAAAATTATTAAAGAAAATACCTACAATATATATAAAAATTCTTTTTACTCTATTTCTTTTCTATGTGTCTATCAGAATGATTTTGGCTTAAAGAATAGAACGAGGTAGAGAGGAATATGTTAGAGATTTTATTTGGAATGATAGCAGGAACTATTACAGGTTTAGGAATGGGAGGAGGAACGATATTAATTTTACTCCTTACTCTTTTTTATGGATTAGAACAACATATTGCACAAGCGACTAACCTTATTTTTTTTGTGCCTACTTCCTTAGCCGCAATTTGGATGAATTTAAAACAAAACAATGTAGATAGAAAATTGGCAAAAAATATAGTGATATTTGGCGTAATAGGAGCGGTCATTGGTTCTATAATAGCAGAAAAATTAGAAGACCAAACTTTAAAAAAATGTTTTGCTGTTTTTATTTTTTTGATTGCACTGCATGAAGTGTACGGCATTTATCAGATTATTTCACAAAAAAAGAAATTGCATAAAATACAGAAAAAATGACATAATAAGACTGTAAAGAATAAAAATACAAATAAGGAGGAGAAAATGGATATGAAATTTGTGAAAGGAATGATTATGGGAGGATTGGTTTCTGCAGGAGCTATGATGGTGTATAAAGAGATGAGTGGAAGAAACAAGAAGCAAATGATAAAAAAAGGAAGGCAATTTGCTAAAAAGATGGGAATTATGTAGGAAAAAAGGACTATAAACAATCCTATTGTTATAGTCCTTTTTTCTTGTTATTTTAGATTAGTCTTCTGAAATTATTTCTTGAAAAACTTCTTTTCTTTTGTCATCCTCTTTTTTACAAGGTTTTTCGCAAGATTTTTCACAATGCTTTTCACAAGGTTTTTCACCGTGATGCTTGCAGTCTATTTTTACACCTTTTAGGCATTTTCCTTCACGTTTTCCATCTACGCAAACTTTACAATGTTTTACATTATCTACCCATGCAAGTTTAAAATTTAGGATAGATTAGTAATTCAAAATTTTCTGGATTACTATTTTTATTGTAGC
>CALXAS010000144.1 GCA_944386315.1 uncultured Clostridia bacterium
AGTAGTTTTCTTTTATTAGTTCTTCATAATTACTGATTCCATATGGTAATTTTTTCATATCCATCCCTTTCCTTTGCATTCTTATTCCTTACACGATTCATTATACCATATGTTTTTCTTTTTTCCTATTTTATTTACAATTTTTTTCTTAAAAAGTTACATGAGTAAAATGCAATTTAGGGACAGACCTTAAATTGCATTGAAAAAGAATTGTATTTTTTCTTCAGTTTCTTCTAGTTCTACTTCCGCCTGTTGTGTTTTTTTCTAACAATCCATTATCTTCAACCCGAGTTATAATATTCACTCCTACTAGTATTAATAACACGATGCAATATTTTGTATCAACTAACAACTAACTTACTATAATAAAGTAATATTACTTTTATTAGTACTCTTCACTATATTTTCTAGCATTGGACATGTACCAGTTAATTTTATTTCACATCCGGGATTTATGGCAGCATTCCAAAAAACAGTATAATAATCATTTATATCTTCATCCACTATTGCTCCACTTAAATTTGCATTTATTACAATTGTTCCTGTTAAATTTGTGCATTCCGCAAATGTAGCACGCATATTAGTTACACTACTAGGAATTTCTGGCACACTAACTAAATTGGTACATCCAAAAAATGTTTCATCTAAAAGATTTACACTTTCTGGTATTTCTTCTATACTTACTAATTTTGTACAACCCTTAAATGCCATTCCTAAATCCTTTACATTTTTTGAAATATTTGATATTGATGTTAAACTTGTACAATTTTGAAATATAAGTCTCATGTTAGTTACACTATCTGGGATTTTTGGTGTTTGTTTTAAGTTATCACATTCATTAAATGTTCCATACATATTTGTTACCCCATATGGTATTTCTGGAACCTGTATTAGTTTAGTGCAACTTGCAAATGTTCCATACATATTTGTTACTCCATATGGTATTTCTGGAGCAATTACTATATTCGTAGTGTTAAACGTTGCTCTCATATTAGTTACTGTTGGTGGGATTTTAGGAGCCACTTCTAAATCTGTATTTTTAAAAAATAAATATGAAAGATCTGTAACTTCTATAAAAGTTTCATCCGTTTCGTCTTTTATATACTGTGGAATTGTTCCTTCTATTTGTCCATTTATAATATTCCCACTATATGACGATGTTCTCGTTTCTCCGGCTGAAATGGATTCTTCATCATTTAATCCATAAGTCCCATCTTCCATTAGTGTATATTCCCACAAATCCATATTAACAGCTCTACCATCAATTCCTACTCCTATAGCTGTACTTGTTTTTTGCTCTGGATGTTTTTGTATATTAGCTAGTATTGTATTCCAATCTATCCCATCTTCTATTCCATTAGATGTAACTTTATAATCTTTTAATGTGTCCAAACAACTTACTGTAAATGTTCCATCTCCATTATCTGAAACTACTACATTTCTTCCATTAAACTGATTATTTATTGCTTCTTGCAAATTGTTTGAGTTTAATTCTTGATACCCATTTTCTCCTATTTGTGCCTCTGAAACTGCCATAGCTATCTTATCTCTATCAGAAGCCTTTTCATTTTCTTCTTTTGCTCTCTGTGCTTGTGTAATAATTCCATTTTCTCCAACTAACATAGCTATAGATACACCTGCCAAAATAATTAATACGATGATGCTAACGACAAGTGCTATTAGGGTAACTCCGTCTTATTCCTCTTTCTTCTCTTTGTTTTTTCTGTTTTTGCTTTTGTTTGCTCATTATTTTATCCTCCCTGCTTCTTTCTTACAGAGAGAATTATATCGTTTGTTTGTTTTCTCTTACTTTTTTATTTTGCTTTTTAGTGGTAACTTATTTCCATAATTTTCGACTTTTTTCTTAAAGTGCCCATTTAACCCTGACTTGAATGAGACATGTCACACTTATCCCTGACATTTCTGGGACATTCCTCTTGTACATTCCCAAATAATAGTATATAATAGGGTCATGTTTTAAATTTAGGAGGCATGTTTATGAAAGACACATTAGTCAAAGATTTATATCGTCATACAGATGATTTTATAGGAAAGGAAGTTCAAGTTTCTGGTTGGGTAAGAACGGTTAGAGATTCTAAGTCATTCGGTTTTATAGAATTAAATGATGGCTCTTTCTATACCAATGTGCAGATTGTTTTTGATGATACGCTTGCTAATTTTGCAGAGATTTGCAAATTAAGCATTAGTTCTTCTATTATTGTAACTGGAACTGTTGTAAAAACAGAAAAAGCAAAGCAACCTTTTGAAATAAAAGCAAAAAATGTAGAAATTTATGATGTAGCAGATAGTGATTATCCGCTTCAAAAGAAACGTCATTCTTTTGAATATTTAAGAACAATTGCTCATTTACGTCCTAGAACTAATACTTTTAGTGCTGTTTTTCGTGTAAGAAGTGTTTTGGCATATGCTATACATAAATTTTTCCAAGAGAGAAATTTTGTATATGTAAATACACCTATTCTTACTTCTAGTGACGCAGAAGGTGCTGGTGAAATGTTTAATGTTAATTCATTTGATTTAAATAATGTACCAAAAACAGATGATGGAAATAT
>CALXAS010000145.1 GCA_944386315.1 uncultured Clostridia bacterium
AATTTCTGTACCATTATTTATCAATATAGGAGATGTCATTCGTATTGATACCAGAACTGGGGAATATATGGAAAGAGTATAGAAAGTAGAGGATAAGTTACATGTCAATCTTAAAAGATAATTATAACAGAATTATAAGGGAAATAGAACAAACTATTTCTGATGAAGAGGAAAGAAAAATAGTAAAGAGAAAAGTAGAAGAGATAGCAAGCATTTTTATAGATATTATAGATAAACTAGCAAACTCTACAGATGCTAAAATTCAAGAAATGGAAGAAAAACAAAAAAGAATTGAAGAAAAAATGGAACATATGCAAAAAATGATGGACGAAATAGAAAATGATATTTATCTATCAGAAGAAGAACCATTTGATTTTGAAATAGTATGCCCTTACTGTAATCATGAGTTTGTGGTAGAAATACCAGATAATATAGAGCACATGAAAAAAGAAGTAGAATGCCCAGAATGTCATAATACAATAGAGTTAGACTGGAATGAAGAAGACGAAGAATGTACGGGGGATTGTCATGGATGCCATGGTTGTGAGGAAGACGAGGATATACATGAAATCTCTATAGAAGATGAAGAAAACGATGACGAAGAAAATAATGAAGATGATATGTAGAAAATAAAAAGGAGAGTAAGTTGCATACTTAAACTCCTTTTTTTGACATAGATAAGAATGGCAAAAACATTTACTGCAAAGTAGATGAATTTATTTCAAAAAGAGAAAGAGGATCTATATATTCTTCGTTAATACGAACCCCTAAATGTAAATGTGTTCCTGTCATAGCGCCGTTGGTAGGTCTGCCAGATGCATCATGATATTGGTTTCCAGGTACATTATCTACGTACATAGGACCAACAAAACCAATTAGTTGACCTTGCAAAACTTCGTCTCCTTTTTTTACAATAAAGTTAGGAGAAACATGACAATAAGTAATTTTGGTATTTTCATCTGGAGACAGTGTAATGGTATAGCCACCACCGCCTAGAAAGCCAGTATAAGTAATAGTACCAGAAACAGTAGCAATTAACTGGGTGTTTTCAGGAGCGCCAATATCGATACCTTTGTGGAAAGAACTAGCACCTGCGGTAGGAGACACTCTTTTTCCAAAGTAAGAGGTAATAGTAGTGTAACCGGGAATGGGCCAAAGATATCCAGAACTACAGGGAAAAAAGGAAGAAACATCAGAACTCATAAAAAGAGGGAAAAAGAAACAAGGAATAAAGAAAATAAGAAAAATAAGAACAATCAAAAAAGAATAAAAACTTTTAAAGAGGCTATTTTGCATAAGAAAACTCCTTTCTCCTATAGCCCCTTTTTTCTTAATTTATAGGAAAATACATTTTAGAATGCATTTTTATGCATAAAACAAAGTGAATTTACTTCCTTTTCTTAAAAGCAAAAAACTTACTAATAAAGAAGTTTAAAATAATAACAATGACAGTCATAATACATTTGCTAACTAAAGTAGGGATTGGTGCATAAGCAAAAAGTAAAGCACAACCTACCGATTCTATTACCATGGTAACAGCACGACCTAAAATAAATTTAAAAAATTCTATCCATTTTTCTTTCCAAGAAGATGCTTCCGAATGGAAGACTAGTTTTCGATTGGTAAAATAAGCAAATAGAACAGCTAGAATAATAGCGATATTATTCGCTAAATTTTCTTCTACATGTAAAAGTGTGTTTAGTACAAAAAAAGTACCAACATTCACTAAAGTAGTAAATATACCAAAAATGCCATAAAAAATAACTTCCTTTGTACAAAATTTCTGAATAAGTGCTTTTAATTTTTCCATATCATTTCACCTTTTATTTCTATTTTATTTAAAAAAGAAAAAGTTTAGCTTATTTGGTAGCTAAACTCTTTGTGGCAGGGGTAGAAGGATTCGAACCCTCACAGGCAGTTTTGGAGACTGATGTGCTACCATTAACACTATACCCCTATTACTTTTTGAAAGTCATTTATAATCTTAGCATAAAATAAAAAAATGTGCAAGAGAAAAAGAAAATTTTATTGAAATAATTCCTAAAATAGTATATAATAAAAAAGTAGAATATAAATACATGGGGGTGTATTTGGTTTCGACAGTATTTTAGAACAATGTATAGCGAGTAGTGGATGCCTTGCTTCACACTTAAAACAAGCAGGATTAAATATAAACGCAGATCAAAGAGAATATGCATTAGCTGCCTAAGTGCAGCTTCGTCTTACTAAGAATGCCCACGTTTTTGGATAAGGCGTCGAACTAGTGGGAAACGAAGCTATTCTTTCCATGGGAATAGGGGGTACCAACATGGATACTTTTTCTTATCGTTTGTTTGTTAATGGTAAGAAAGGGGAAGAATAATAACAAACTACACTCGTAGAAGTACATTCGGAAAAAATATTGGACAGGAGTTCAACTCTCCTCACCTCCACCATTATTCCCTAAAATGAACCTTATTTGCTTTATTGGTGGATTTGCAGCAATATACTAAACTAGAATTTAATTCTGCAATTATTAAAAAGGGGCAATTAAAAATTTATTTGACAAAACAAAAAAATATATGTATAAT
>CALXAS010000146.1 GCA_944386315.1 uncultured Clostridia bacterium
ATAGGTGCCCTATTGGAAGTAGCCCTTAGTAAAATGACAATATCCTTATAAGTAATATCTCTTGTTCCTTCTTTTTTATCATATACTTGTGCCTTACTTTCTACCATTTCTTTTATCTTTTTTGCTACAAACTTTGCCTCTATGGAAGTATTTTCTATAATTTCTTGTACCTCATCCTCTTCTTGTGTCTCTTCTTCCTCAGTATTTTCTGGAAGTTCGGTATCTATTACATATAATTCTGCTCTGCCACCTACTGTTTTTCCTTCCCCTTTTTCTGGATAATTTGCTCCATAGTTCAAAAATTCTTCCTCGGTATAGTCCATCTCTCCTAAATTTTGACTCATGATGTTTTCAAAAATGGTATTGGTTACTTCCAAAATATTTTTTCTAATTCTAAAATTTTTAAAAAGCTGTATTTTTTCACCAATTATATTTTTCCCTTTTGTACCATATTGGTTATATTTTTCCATAAATAATTCTGGCTTAGCTCCTCTAAAACGATAAATACTTTGTTTTACATCTCCTACCATGAAAATATTATGACCATTGGACACACTGGTTAAAATTAGTTCTTGTAATAGATTACTGTCTTGATACTCATCTATTGCAATTTCTTCAAATTTTTCTTGCAATTTCTTAGCTACTTCTGTTCTCTGCAAACTTCCATCTTCCTGCTCTTTCCATAGAATTTGCAATGCAAAATGTTCTATATCATGAAAGTCTATGATATTTTTTTCTCTTTTTCTCTGAGCAAAACTTTCTGCAAAATCTAACACTTCTTTTTCTAAAGCTTTTAAATTAGGATACATATATGCTAAATCTTGTCTTGCCTCTTTAGAAGAATAAATAAAATACTGCTCTACCACCTTACTTACGCTTGTCTTTACTTCATCCCTTATTTTCTTTGCCTCTTGCTTATATTCTGTTGTTACTTTCTTATCTATTGGCCATTTCGCATAAGACATGTTTTTTACTGCTTCATATACACTATCCCATTTTGTTTCTTGTTCTTCTTGCAAAATATTTTTTATCTTTTCTAGCATATTCTTATCTTGTTCTATCACTACTTCAAATTTTTCCATATCGCCATACCACGCAAGTTGCTCTTTTACTGCTTTTAATTTGATAATTCCTTCTTCTAACACTTCTTGCAATTTGCCAAGTAAAATTTCTCCCCATATGGTTTGTGAAAAGTCCTCTTCTAAATCATTTCCGATTGAATTTTTCTACTGCCTCTTTTAATGCTTTTTCTGGGAAAGGTAAACTTTGTATGTAATCATATACTTTTAAAATAATTTCTTTTAACGGTTCATCTCCTCGATAATTGGTATAAGTATCTACTAAACGTATTAAATTTTCTTCTTTTTCTTCATATTTCTTTTCTAACATTTCTTCTAGTGTATCTTGTTTTAACAATTCTATTTCCGCTGTATCACCAATTCTAAAATTAGCAGAAAAGCCATCTAACTCATAAAAATAGTTTTTAATTGTTTCTAAACAAAAGGAGTGAATGGTACAAATATTTGCCTTATTTAATAAGGTAATTTGTTTTTGCAAAAATCTTTCTTCTGGATTTTCTTCTATTTTTTTGTAAATGCCATCTAAAATTCTTTGTCTCATTTCTGATGCAGCTGCATTGGTGAAAGTTACTACTAAAATTTTATCAATATCTATTTTTTCATCTACTATTTTGTGCAAAATGCGTTCTACTAAAACAGCAGTTTTTCCACTACCTGCTGCTGCCGCCACCAAAATATTAGAACCTTTATCGTATATTGCACTTTCTTGCTCTTTTGTCCATTTTACCTCTGCCATGATTTTTGTCTCCTTTTTCATGAATATATGGTCTTCTCTTTTCTTGTTTTATTGCTTGTTATTGTATCATAAGGGATGGGAATAGACAACTCATTTTTATTGAAATCTTGAGATTATGTGGTAGAAAAAATATGATGTGCTACTTTTTTCACACATCATATTCTTGTTTATTTTATATATAGAACTGCTCTAGTAGAGTTTTGGCTATAAGTACCTGTTGGACTATCTCCTCCTCTATCCGAGGCAGGACCTCCTCGTCCAGTGTCATTATATCCTCCTGGTATATATATTGTATCTCCGCTATCATCTGTGATGGCTGTAGTATTGTTATATTTTTTTCCACCTTTTGCCTCTAACACTGTTGTTGATTTTTCCCCTCCTAATGCAGCATCTATGTATTCTTCTGTCTTTTGCAAGTCTTCTTGTTCTTTTGTAGTAGCTATCTCTGTTTCTTCTTTTGCTGTTTGTGCCTGTGTAATTATTCCATTCTCTCCCAGTATCATATTAATGCTTACTCCTGCTAAAATAATAAGCACAATTATTGTTACCACAAGTACTATTAAGGTAATACCTTTTTCCTCATTCTTTTGTTTGTTCATAAATTTATCCTCCTAGTTTTTATTTCTTATGAGAAGGATTATATCGTTTCTTTATTTTTTCTTACTCTTTTATTTTGTTTTCTAGTGGCAACTTATTTCCATAATTTTTCTACTTAATTGCATTTTTGCACATATAGTTTGTCATTTAC
>CALXAS010000147.1 GCA_944386315.1 uncultured Clostridia bacterium
TGTTTTTCCCTCTTCTTTTGCCCAAACTTCTATAATGGCAGAACCTAACATATGACCAGCATCATTAAATCTTACATGTATATTTTCATCAATATCTATAATTTGGTCATATCCAATAGGATGAAATATCTCCATACACCTGATAGCATCTTGTGCTGTATACAAAGGTGGTAATTCTTTCAGTCCTTTTCTCTTTCTTTTTCTATTTTTCCACTCAACTTCCATTTCTTGTATATGTCCACTATCTGGAAGCATAATACTACATAAATCACAAGTTGCTTTTGTTGCATAAATAGGGTTTCTGTAACCTTCATTATATAGTTTTGGAATTCTCCCCGAGTGGTCTATATGAGCATGTGTTAACAACATAAAGTCTATTTCTGGAACGGAAAAAGCAAATGGTGCCTCATTTTCCCACTCTTGCTCTGCTGCTCCTTGATACATACCACAATCCACTAAAAATTTTTTCCCTGCAGCTTCTACTAAAAAATTAGATCCTGTTACCGTTTTGGTAGCTCCTAAAAAAGTAATTTTCATATTTCTATTCCTTTATTCTTTATTTACAATCCATTTTTTATTTCATAATATATTTTGACTTAAGAAGGATTGCATCAGCAAACTTAAAGTCACTTTTTAAGAAAATAATTTTATCTTTTTATTTAATTTGACACTTAACTCTGTATTTTGTTTTAGTTTTTCTTCTACTTTTCTCTCTAATATGTTTTCGTCGTAAGATTCAATCGATAAAATTCCTTCTTTATATTTCATTTTTAAATAAATATTTTCCATTATGATAATTTTACTAGCAAAAAGTTGTTGCAAAATGAGATAATTTGTTTCTTCCTCTTCACTTACTTGTTCTAATACTTTCTTTTCACAAGCTTTTTGAATGCAAGTTTTTTGTAATATTTCTCTTTGCTCTAGCGCTATGTTTGTAGTTCCCATAAATCCTTGTGGAGTTGGAATATAATAGCCATAGCGTAGTAAATAAATAAAATCTGTTATTTGTTTTTTGGTTTCTAACTTTTCTAATTTCTTTTGCAAAGCCTCTATAAAAAGTTCTTGCCATTTTTCTAAAAGTGTATCTATATATGGGGTTTGCTCTTCTATTCCTATTTCTTCCCAAAACTTTTTTTCCTGCTCTAACTTTTTCTGATTTTCTACAAATTGTTTTGGTTCTATAGAACTATTAATCTGCTTTATTTTTTCCATGCACTGTTTTCTTTCTTTTTCCAGCCTATCTACTAAATGGCTAATACTAAAGATTTTTTCTTTGTTTGGTAATTTACTATTTCTACTAGTATATTCTTCTCTTAACATGGCATCGTCGTTGATAATGGTATCCATTTGTCTAATCTTTTTAGCAATTTCTTTTTTCTCTTTTGTCTTATTTTCAATATAGGTTTCTTTATTTTGCATTTCTTCTAAATTTTCTACTACTTTATGGTATTTTTCACTTAGTCTATCTCTTTCTTCTGGATGATCTTTTATGAAAATACCAATCCATAATTGGTACAATACCGTTAGCATCTGTGCTACTAATTCTTCTCCATATTTTTCTTCCATACGTTCTTTCATTTCTTGCAAATAATCAATTGGCTCATTTTCCATATAGATATTATCAAAATTTTTATTACTTAAAATATTATTCACAGGCTTTTCTATATCCTCTTCCTCTTCTTCTGGAACTGTCTCTTCTTTATTCACCCATGCTCTCATAAAGTTTTCTCCCAGCAATATTAATAAGTCTTGATAAATGACATGATAATATAAATTTCCCATTTCCTTGGTCACAATATCCCACGACCAACCATTAAAATCACGGATTACTTCTACTTCATTCATAATAGAACCTTGTTTTAAAAATTCTGCTACAGATGGTGCAATCATCTCGTAAGTTTCTAAAAAGGTATTTTCCTTTTGTGCCATAGAAAAGATAGCTTCTAGCATCACTTTTTCATTTTGATAACTAATAATTTTTCCATTTTCTTTATCTACTAAGAAATTTTTTCCTTGTAATATTTCACATTCTTGTGTATACGGTTTTACAAATTCAATTTCCTTACATTGTTCTTCTATAATTTGAATAATATTTTTGACATATTCTTTTTTCTTCTCTACATTTCTTTTTACGGTTTCATAATCTGCATAAGCATTTTCAATTTTATAGAGCATGCTTAAAAGAAGGTTTTTTACATCCTCTGAAAAAGCCTTCTTCTCTAATACTGCCTCTAATTCATTATTATAATTTCCTATCCTACTTATCTTGGAAAAAATATCTTCTTTTGCCATTCTTTTTTCCTTTCTTTCGTAAGTTTTTGCATTTTTATTCTTTTTTATGCATTTTCTTTTGTTTTACTCTTCTATTTCTTCTGGTGATGTAGACATTTTTAGTTCTGCTAGTCTTTCTTTCGTTAATAATACTTCTCGTGGTTTACTACCTTGGTAACCAGAAATAACGCCTCTTTCTTCCATTTGATCTATAATTCTTCCTGCTCTTGCATAACCTACTTTAAATCTTCTTTGAATAAAGGA
>CALXAS010000148.1 GCA_944386315.1 uncultured Clostridia bacterium
TAAGTTGTTTTTGGCTTACATCTTCTTGTAATAAGGGTTTTTCCATATCTTTTAATTCAGAAATCATTGGTTTATCAATTGGCATTTTCTTCTCCTTCATAGATTTCAACACATTTTTAATGTAATATTTTTTTAATTATTTGCATAAAATATTACTAGCATTTGTTGACAAATGTGCTGAAAAACTATATAATTATTATACAGAGATCACAAAGATGGACGATGTAACACCGACATAGGTGTGTTGGATTAGTCAGCTAATCCCATCGTCTACTTTTTATTTATATAATTTAATTCCGGGTCCATATATATTATTTCTTTTAGTAACAATTGCTGGCAATAATTTATTAAAAAATTCTTCGTCTTCTCTCTCATATTTTCTATGTATTGCACCAGCACAAAAGTCTGCTAATTGTACTCCTGAAAAATCATCAGAATCTACAAATATAATACTTTCACAAAAATTAGGAAATTTAATAAAATATGTTCCCATGTTTTTAGCTCTCAAATATGCTATTTGTAATTCTTTATCTAATTTATTGCTATGAATGCTCTGTCTGCTATCTGCAATCATAATGGTAGGAGGGAGGTAAAACACTTTTTTTACTTCTTTTGGAAGTTTCCATACAGCTTCTTTCCATTAATAAATGTAATGCCACTGAATATAAATCATTAGCTGTTGTGATATATTCTTTATTTCTATAGCAACTCTCTTTATCCATAACAATCCCTATTACAGAATTTTTATATTCTGCTATAATATTTATTATTTCTAACTTCATACTCTTATATTGTTCAAAGTTTAAGCCTAACTTTGAATATGTAGTGTGCCACTTTATTTCGTGTTGCTTTTCTAATCCGTATTTTATTTTTACATCTCTCATATTTCTTTCTATATTTAAAATTTCATCTGCATCAATCATAAAACCTGCTAGAGTAAAGTATTTACTGGTATTTTGAACTAATTGATTTTTTTCTTTATCATATCCCCCAGGTTGACCTGATTCGTCAAGAAAAACTATATACATATTGGTTTCACTTCCTTATTTGTTATATTTTCATATTATATCAGAATTCCATTAAGGAATAAAGCATTTTGTAAAAATCTGTCAAAAATATTTTTTTGATTATATCGTATGTTTTTCTTTTATACAAGGAAAATTTATGATACACTATATAGCAAGAAGGAGTTGATTACATGAATCCATATATGGAAAAAGCAAACAAAGAAGCTGAAAAAGGTATGCATTTAAACGATGGCGGACCTTTTGGAGCAGTTATTACAGATAAAAAAGGAAATATAATTAGTATAGCACATAATACCGTATTAAAAGAAAAAGATCCTACTGCACACGCAGAAATAAATGCTATTCGAATGGCTTGTAAAAAACTAAATACTTACGATTTATCAGATTATATTTTATATACTTCTTGTGAACCTTGTCCTATGTGTTTTTCAGCTATTGTTTGGGCTAATATAAAAGATGTTTATTATGCATGTAATAGAAAAGATGCTGCTAGTATTGGTTTCCGAGATGACGCTATTTATTCTTACTTAGCCGGAGAAAATAAAGACTTACTACATCTCCATCCTATAGATAGAGAAGACTGTATCTCTTTATTCCAAACTTATCAAGAAGAAGGCGGAGAAATTTATTAATATACATACGAAAAAAGTAGAATAAGCCCAAAGTCCTATTCTACTTTTAAATTGCATTAACGTCCTATTTTCTTATATCTACAATAGAAATAAATACAAACTCCTATTCCTACAAATAGGAAACCTAATGCAAACATTCCTTCACCAGTTTGTGGCAAAATACCTGGTCTAGTGCTATTATCACCAGATTGTATATGGTTACTATTTCCTTGTGTATTTGTGATATTTTGTACTTCGTTTGCTATTTCATTAGATAATTGCTCATTATTTTGATTATTATTTTCCTCTTCGTTGCCTTGTCCTGGATTGTTTCCATCATCAGGATTTTGGTCACCATCTCCCGGATGATTATCTCCTGGTTCTTCTCCATCGCTTGGTAAATCTCCTTCCCCTTCATCTGGGTTTTCTGGGACATCTGGATTCTCTTCTGATATTTCTATGTTGAAACTTACTTGTGCTTGATTTCCAGTTTCGTCTACAGCAATTATAGTATAACTTCCATTTTCTTCTATACTTGCTCCTAGCTTATAGCTTGTAACTATTTGGCCATCTTTATATAAAGTCACTTCTTTTAGATTTTCATCTTGCACAGAAGGTGTTACTTTTTCACCATAAGTTTTTCCTTCTTCTACACCAGTAATAGTAGGTGGAGTAGTATCTTCTTCCGGCTTTTCTTCTTGTATTTCCGTTACTTCTAAAATAGATACTGTTTCATTTCCCACTGAATCTTTTGCATATACAGTATAAATTCCATTTGCTAAGATTCCAAAAGTAGCTGTAGCTATTTTATCTTGTTTTATTAACTCTATTTCTCTACCCTGTTCTTCAAAATAATCTATATTCTGTCTTCC
>CALXAS010000149.1 GCA_944386315.1 uncultured Clostridia bacterium
ATGGTAAAAAATGATAACAAAGAAAATATAGACAAAGTGTGCTAAAAACTTTATCATAAAAGAACATTAGCACTATCATCGTTTTAATTATTCTAGCTGGTGTATCTATAGCTATGTTAGTAGGAGAAAACGGAATCATTACACAAGCACAGAGAGCGGACGAATTAACCACACAAGCACAGCAAAAAGAAGCAATAGAACTTGCCGTAGCATCTGTACAAGCACAAGGAACTTTAGAATTAGATAAAACGAAATTAAAAACAGCCTTACAATCGCAACTAGGAGATACAGAATATAGCTTAACAGAAAATGGAGATGGAAGTTTCCTACTACAAATAGCAGAAAGAAGCTATTATATCGATAGCACAGGAGAAGTAATAGCAGAAGAAAATATGATAGCAATAGGTTCAGCAGAAGAATTAAAAACTTTTAGGGATGATGTAAATAGTGGAAATACGTATGAAGGAAAATATGTGTATTTAATTGGTGATATAACATTGGATATAAATGAAGAATGGGAGCCAATAGGATTATACCTAATGGAAAATTCAACACCAGATGCAGAAACGAATAAACCTTTTAGTGGAATTTTTGACGGTAAAGGTTATGAAATAAATGGAATATATATTAATACAACAGATAAAGCACAAGGATTATTTGGATTAGTAGAGGGTGGAAAAATTACTAACTTAGGAATAGGAGAGAATAATACTATTACAGGAGGCAATGCAACAGCAGGAATTGTTGGATATGCTTATAATAATAGTGTAATTAGTAATTGTTTTAATAATACAGTTGTAAATTTAGTATATGGTGGAGGAATTGTAGGATGTGCAAATGTTAATACAATTATAGTAAACTGCCATAATAAAGGTAAAATAATAGGAACTGGTGAATTTACAGGAGGAGTGGCTGGATATGTTGTTCAAAATTCTATTGTAAAGGATTGCTATAATATAGAAGCAATTAAAGGAACTGTTCATGTAGGAGGTGTAGTTGGAACTGTTAATACAAATTCAAATACAGAAAATTGTTATAACATAGGGATAGTTAATGGTGAAAACATGGCTGGAGGTATCACAGGATATTTGGGAGAGAATTCATCTATCAAAAATTGTTATACTATAGGAAATATAAATGGACAATATTATGTAGGTGGAATATGTGGATTTAGTAGTCAAAATAGTTTAGTAAGAGAATGCTATAATACAGGAGATATAGAAGCGACAGATCAAAATGAAAATGGAAATTCTAATATTGGTGGATTAATCGGAATGAGTGAAGGAAATATTGAAAATTGTTATAATACAGGAACAATTATAGGAGTATATAACAATATAGGAGGAATTGTAGGATTAAATAGAGGAAAAATAGAGAATTGTTATAATATAGGACAGTTAAGTGGTAGCGTGGAAAATAAAGGAGGCATTACAGGAAATAATAATTTATTTGAAGGTTCAACGGCAACATACGTAGGAGAGATATATAATAGTTATACTTTATCTGAGGTAACAGATAAGATAGCAGGAATTAATAATTCTACTATAGGAAGTGAGTGTTCTTTAAAGAATAGTGTAGAACTAAAACAAATATATACAACATTAGGAGAATCCTTTAAACAAGACGAAAATAATATCAATCAAGGATATCCCGTTCTTACTTGGCAGTAAGAATCAAAAAATAACAAAGATAGATTATTCAAAAAATACAGAGTATTTAAAACAAAATCGCTCTGTATTTTTGGATAGAATAAGTATTGCTTTCCATCTATTTCTATAGTAAAATAAAGAAGAAAAGAGAATCTAAAGTAAGAGGAGGAAAATCTTATGGAAGAATGGACAGGCATAGGAATAGGAGAAAGTGATTTTAAAGGATTAAGACTAAGAAAAAATTATTTTATAGACAAGACCTTGTATATAAAAAATATCATAGACAATCAAAGTAGAGTAGTGTTGGTTACACGTCCAAGAAGGTTTGGAAAAACACTCAATATGAGTATGTTAAGATATTTCTTCGATTGCGATGTAAAAGATGCAAAAGAATTATTTGAAGGTTTAAAAATTATGCAGCAAGAGGAAAAATATACTTCCAAACTGGGAGCATATCCATGTATCTACTTAACTATGAAAGATTTGAATGTAACGAAATATGAATATATGTTAATGCAATTAAAAACAGCTATGATGGAAGTATATTTTGAGAAAAGATATCTGTTAGAAGGAGATATACCAGAAGGCGATAGAAATACTTTTAACAGAATGCTTGCTGCTAATGTAAATGAAATGGAATTATTAAATAGTGTAAAAACATTATCTAAGTTATTGTATCATTATTATAATAAACCAGTTATGCTGTTTATAGACGAATACGATGTACCATTACAAACAGCTTATGTAGAGGGGTATTATGAAGAAGCAGTAAAATTCCTAAAAACTTTTTATGGAACTACCTTTAAAGATAATTCATACTTGGAGAAAACGGTACTTACAGGAGTGAGTAGAGTAGCGAAAGAGAGTATTTTTAGTGGAGCAAACAATTTTGATGTATATACTGTATTAAATAATGAATTTGCAGAAGATTTTGGAATCACTAGCACAGAAATGGATAAAGTGATACAAGATTTTGGGGTAAAAGAGGAAAAAGAAGAAATAAAAAAATGGTATGATGGCTATCGCATAGGAGATGTAGAGGATATCTATAATCCATGGAGTATTTTAAACTATTTAAGTAAAAAAGAATTAGTACCTTACTGGGTAAATACTAGTTCCAATGATTTAATCAAGCTAACCCTAAAAAAATCGATGACGGTCAAAGAAAAAATAGAAAGATTATTAAAAGGAGAGACCATAGAAGTACCGATTAATTTAGAAACGGTCATTGTGGGAATAGAAGATAAGGAAGATAATATATGGGGACTAATGTTGGGAACAGGTTATTTAAAAGTAGCAGAAGTAGTAAATTTGGCAGAAGGAATTTACAG
>CALXAS010000150.1 GCA_944386315.1 uncultured Clostridia bacterium
GACATATATATTTTATCTTAATTTATGCCAAAAGAAAAGACTATTAACAAAATTTTTTGAACTTTGTCAACAGTCTGTAGATAGAAAATACATTTCTATCTAAAATTATACTTATCTTTATTTTATATTTTGAAAATTTTTTACCCAAAACACTCCATATATATTAGCTATGGAGCAGATTAGATGATCTTTGAAATATCTTGCTTATATTTGCATTGAATATGCTATACTTTTTACCTTAAATCCAAATTTTTCATATAGTTTTATAGCATTTATATTTTCTTCATTTACTGTTAAATACATATCTGTACAATTCTTTTCTTTTGCAATATTTTTTAGATGTTTTAATAATTCTGTACCTATACCTTTACATCTATTATTTTCATCCACACATATTGCTTCAATTTGCAATTGCTTTCTATATCTCATAATAGGATTATTTTTTTCTTGAATATTAAATGTAACATATCCTACAATATTATTTTGCATTTTAGCTACAATTATTTCATTTGATTGTATCTTTTCTTTTAAATCCTCTTTTTTTATTACTTCATCTATATCTAAATATAGATCTGGTCTCCATTTTACATGTAATCTATGAACTTGCTTTGCTAAATTATTTATTTCTATGTAGTCTGTAATTTTAGGGATTTCAATTATCATTTTTCTCACCTCTACTATTGATTTTTGTTCTTAATGTAGCTTTCTTTAAATTCGTCTGCTAAAATATCCATTTCAATACTATCATAATATTTTCCATTAATAAACTTACATTTTCTTCTTCTTCCATATTCTTTAAAACCACACTTTTGATAGCATTTTAAGGCTCTTTCATTGAAACTCATCAAATCAAGTTTTATATTATTTAAATTTAAATAATTAAATCCATAATCTAATATAAGTTTAATTGCTTCTGCTCCATAACCTTGACTTCTATATTCTTTATCTCCTATAAAAATTCCAAGTGTTGCTGTTCTATTAATACCATCATAATTTTCTAATCCTATTGTTCCAATAAGCTTATCTTTATCAAGTGTTACTATAAAAAAGTTATAATTTTTATCAATGTTTTCCTCAAAGTATTTTCTTTCTACTTCTAGTGTCGTTATTATAGCACTTCTTCCTAAATAATCTGTTGTTTCAAAATCATTTAGCCATTCTGTAAATCTTTCTACTTCTTCACAGTTTCTTGGTGATAAATAAATTCTTTCTCCTATTAATTTTTTAAAATATTTCATGCTAAATTCCTCCTATAAATCAAATTTTTCTTTTATCATTTTTGCAACTTCTTTAGCAGATATGTTTGTATTATCTATTTTTATAAAATTTTCAAATATTTTTTCTCCTTCACCTGGCATAGAATTTAATCTATGTCGTTCAAGAGACCTTAGCAAATCTTTCTCACTCCATTCTAAATCTCTTTTTGATTCTTTATATTTTAATCTATTTTCAGTTTTATTTCTGCGTAGTCTTTCTTCTAATGTAGTTTCTAATTCAATAGTATATGTTTCTTCAAATAAATCCATCCATTTATCTGTTTCTTCCTTTTCTTTTTCAAAATCATTTCCAAAGTCAAAACAACCTGTAAATATAATTCCTTTTTGATTACTTTTTGCAAATTCTTTAAAAATCTCATATCTAATAATACTATTTATTTTTAAAAAAGCTTCTTTATCATAATCAAATATGTTTCTTACCATTTCTATTGTCATATGATTATATAATAATTTATATTCTGTTATTTTAGCTAATTCTTGACCTACTGTCATTTTTCCTACAGCTTGAGGTCCAATAATTTGTATAAATTTTGGCATTACGTATCATCTCCAATCATTTCCTTTAAATATTTATCTGTAAACATTTTTAACTTATCTATATTTTTATCTAAATAGTTCATTAAATTCTTTGCTTCAGTATATGCCATATCGTAATCCGTTTGGTTAACTTCTAATCTTTCATAAGCATCTTTTAATTCGTCTTCATCAAGTAATATTATTTTATTTGTAGGCGTTACAACAACATCAAGGTATAAATCATCTTCATAAGGTATTCCATTTTCTTTTCCGATTTCTCTTGCTATATCAAAATACCATTCAAAAATTTCATTTTTTTCATTATACATGGCTGTTAATCTATATTTCTTATTATAGTCATAAAATTCAAGCCATTTATAGTTATCATTTGCCATACATAAATTAGTACCTTCAATCATATATGGTTTATACATTTTATTAAAGTTAATTAATGCAATATCTCCTTTAAAATCCGAATTATTAAAACTTTTTATTTTAAAATCTCCATTTTGGACAATTTCCATATTATTAGGATTGGTAACAAATCTTTTCTTTAAACTAATCCAATATCTCTGTACAAGTTCATTTTCTACATATATTTCATTTTCAAGAATACCACCATTATTTTGAATAGCTTTAGCTGATCCAATATTCGTTTTATCACAATCCATCAATACTCTATCTATTCCTAATTCTTTACATTTTTCTAATGCCAATCTTATTTGTTCTGTTGCTATACCGTTTTCTTCTTTCAGATGGTCTTACACTATCTCCTATATGTCCTCCATAATTTAATAATTTTCCATTCAAAAAGTGTCTTATTTGTAAGTTTCCAACTATTTTCTTATCTGATTTCCTTATAGTTAAATACATTGTTGCTGGAATTCTATCTTTATCTATTGTATCAATGGATAAATCATTTTTTACTTTTTCTAACCATTTATCAAAATCCTTGATTCTATCAAGTCCACCATCTCCAGCAATTTCGTTTTCTCCATTATCTAAAAATTCTTGTAAATATTCTTCAACTTCTTTTTTATATTCTTTTGTTGGAAATACTAATTCTAACTCTTCTTTTTTTGATATATTAATGCTATCATTCATTCTTATCACTCCATTTAATAAACTCTTCTTTTAATAATCCTGTTACACATTCATCTACATATTCATTTGTTGCTAAACATAGGAATTTCTTCC
>CALXAS010000151.1 GCA_944386315.1 uncultured Clostridia bacterium
TCATAACTTCTTTTGTTGCCTCTTCATTTTCATAATATCCAAGCATAACATTTGGACCTTTTACAGCAATTTCTCCAATTCCTTTTTCATCTTTGTCTATAATTTTTACTTCTGTATGTTTCATAGGAATTCCAACTGAACCATATTTTGCATATTTGTCATTTTCCGCTGCTATTACTGGAGATGTTTCTGTTAAGCCATATCCTTGTACAATATGAATTCCAAATTCATTAAATTTTTTCTCAACTCTACTATCCAATGGTGCTCCTCCAGCAATAACAAATCTCATTTTTCCACCTAATCCATCAATAATTTGCTTAAATAATTTTCTTCTAATATCGATATGAATTTTTAATAGAAAGTTGCTTATTTTTGTTGCTATTTTTATTAATTTTGTTTTTCCTTGTTTTTCTATTTCTTTCTCTATGTTTGAATACATTTTATCAATTAAAAGTGGTACTCCTATAAATACAGAAACTTGATATTCAAGTAAGTTCTGTTTTATATAACGTAATCCATCTGGAAATACAGTTTTTACACCACAAGCTAACATTACTACCATTGCTGTTGAGCCAAAAATATGATGATAAGGCAAAAAAGCAATGTTAACATCTGTATCTAAAAAAGTTTCTACAATCTGCATATCATATACATTTGTTGCAATCCCATATTGTGATAACATGACAGCTTTTGATTTTGAAGTTGTTCCTGATGTGAATAATAATATACTCATTGCTTTTGAATCAACTTCATAATCTACAAAATCTCTTTTCCCTGTTTTTAATATCTTTTCTCCTTCTTTTATTAGATTATGAATATTTTCAAAGCCTTCTATATCAGTCATACAAATATATTCCTTTAGATTTGTCTTCTGATTCTCTTTTACAATTTTTATTTTTTCTTCTAACTTTTGGTCAAAGATAATTGCATCTACCTTACTTCTAATTAATGATTCTTCTAATTCTTGAATTTGTAAGTCTTTATCAAGTGGTACAGAAATAATTCCTCCTAAAAGGCAAGCTAAATGTGAAATTGCCCATTCATATCTATTTTTACCGATTATTGCAATTCTTTTTCCCTTTAATTTTTTCTCATATAATGCTGTTCCAACAGCATTTATATTTTCTAATAACTTTGTGTATGTAATATTGATATATTCAACATTATTTTCTTCTTTTTCTTTGATTGTAAATGCTATATTTTCTGGATATAACTTTACAGAATTATATATAATCTCTTTTACGTTCTCAAACTTTGGAACCTCTCTTAATTGATTTTTCATCATAAAATTTTCTCCTATCTGGTTTTCCAAACTAGATTATCACATCAACTTGACTTTGTCAACATTGACTATTATTTCCAATTATGTTAATATATATGTATTAATTCTTGCAAAATTATTTAAAGTAATACTTATACAATTTAACCATGAGTAAGTAATATAAATTATTTTTTTGATAGGAGTTTTAATTATTATGAATAATAAACAAGTAAATCTACATATTCCTAGATGGAAGGAATTACCAAGCGTGGATTTGTATTTAGATCAAGTTGTTACATTAGTAAATGAAACTTTACTTCCTGTTTTGTCTAATACAAATTCTGATGAAGAAAATTTAGTTTTAACTAAAAATATGATTAATAATTATGTAAAAAATAAAATTATAGAACCACCAATAAAGAAAAAATATAACAAAAATCACTTAGCTAAGTTTTTTGTTATTTGTGTTTTAAAAGAAGTATATAAAATCAATGATATTAAACAATTAATTGGACTAGCTTTAGAAAGTTCAACTATCGAAATTGCTTATGATAATTTCTGTAAATTGTTTGAAAAAGCATTAGATTGTGTTTTTCAAAAAACTGATTTTATAGATAATTATTCTACTAATGATAGAAAATATCTTTTAAAATCTGTATTACTTTCTTGTGCTTATACTATTTATACAAAAAAAGAAATAAGTGAAAATTAATTTCATTTATTTCTTTTTTTGCACTTTCTATTCTATCGCTTTATATGTAAAATACCCTGTGTTATAATTTGCATAAGTTACATCAATTTTATCTGATGCAAATTTTATTGCCCCTTCTAAAGCAGAACATCCTTGAAACATATATTCTGAACTAGTTACATTAGAATTATCCCATTTATCACTTACATATATTGTTTTTAACTTTTGACAATATTGAAATAAATAATCTGTATAAGTTACATTTTTTGTAGCCCAGTTACTCAAATCCAAACTACTTATACTCTGACACATTCTAAATGTTCCAAACATATCAGTCACATTACTTACATCCCACTTACTAGTATCTATACTTTTTAGTTTGCTACAACCATAAAACATGTACCTTAACATTATGGCTTCACTATTAACAAGATAAGAACTATTAATTTCTAATAAATTCTCATCATACATAAACATTTTATCAAAACTTTTTACTTTTTCTGTATATAAATATTCTATATCTATATTAGTACATTTTGTAAACTCATAAAACATACTCTCACATAATTCTATCTCTACTCCACCATTTCCGCCTATATATAATTCATACATATCAGAATTTTCTTCACTTTTAACAAGCCATGCTTTTACTGTTCCATCTTGTTCTTTTGAAACGTCAAAAATTTCATAAGCATTTTCTGGTATATTCATACTATCTAAAACTGTCACACTTAATATATTGGCTCTGTAAGTAGCCATTCGTTCATAAAACTTATTTCCTGCTTCCATTACTGGTATATCCATATCTTCATATTCAAAAACATTACCACTATCATCCACATAGTATTTCCTTTGACTATCATTAATAGTAACAATAATCTTTTTTCTTGCTTCATCAACTGTTGCTTTATCTTTTACAACCTCTTGTAAACCATCTACAGTTACATCACCAAATTTATTTTGATTCATTGCTTCTACTACTGATTTTTCTACAAACTCTCTT
>CALXAS010000152.1 GCA_944386315.1 uncultured Clostridia bacterium
CATCCAACGCCGTCTGGACCGCAAAGGCTGGAGCGAAGGGGAAGCGTCCAAAGAAGGCGATAACCGCATCCGGGTGGAAATTCCAGGCATTGAAGACGTGGAAACGGCCGTGGAGGAACTGGGGGCTACGGCTCAGCTATCCTTTGTGGCAGAAGACGGCACGGTGCTTTTGACCGGCGCCGATGTGGAAGATGCCCAAAAGCAAGTGGGCCAAGTCAGCCAAAACGGGGTATCGGAACCTTATGTGGCGCTGCGCTTTACGGCGGAGGGCCGGGAAAAATTTGCCCAGGCCACAGCAGCCAATGTGGGAAAACCCATTTATATTGTCATGGATGACGAAGCGGTCAGCGCCCCTGTGGTGCAGGCCGCCATCACCGACGGCAATGCCTCCATCACCGGAAACTTCACGCCGGAAGAAGCAGAAGAACTGGCGGTGCGTATCCGAGAAGGATCGCTGCCCTTTGCCCTTTCGGTGGTGGATATGAAAAACGTGGGGGCCAGATTGGGGGAAAACTCCCTGGAAACCAGTTTAAAAGCCGCCGTCATTGGCGTTGCGCTGGTGCTGGTGTTTATGTGCTTGGCTTACCGCGGGGCAGGGTTTGCCGCTGACTGGGCGTTGGTGTTTTATATGACGCTGGAAGTGATGGTGCTAAGCCTCTTTGGGGTGACGCTGACGTTGGCCGGTGTGGCCGGTATCATTTTATCGGTCGGCATGGCGGTGGATGCCAATGTGGTGATTTTTGAGCGGATCAAAGAAGAAATCATCGCCGGGCAATCGGTGCGTTTGGCGGGACAAAAAGGGTTCTCCCGGGCGCTTCCGGCCATTTTGGATGGCAACATCACCACATTGATTGCGGCACTGGTGTTATATTTTATGGGCACCGGTAGTGTCCGCGGCTTTGCCCAGACGTTGATGATTGGGATTGTATTATCGATGTTTACGGCTGTGTTTGTCACCCGGTTTATTTTGAAAGGATTTGTGGACTTGGGTGTGGACCGTCCCGGATTTTTTGCAGTGAAAAAAGAGGCCATGGCCGAAGGGGGGACAAAACAATGAGTAGAGGGCAATTACACATTGTAAAGAACAAAAAGAAATATTTTGGCCTGTCCCTGTTGCTGATTGTCATTGGTCTTTGTGCCATGATTTATCATGGTGTGCGCGGCGACGGATTTTTAAACTTTGATATTGAATTTACCGGCGGCACGGCCATCACCTTGGATATGGGCGCGCCCTTTGAAAACGACCAAGTGGCGGCGGTCATTACAGAAGTGACGGGGCAAAAAGATCCCCAGATTCAAAAGGTATTGGGCACCAACGAAGTTTCCATCAAAATCCAATCGGTGGATAGCGAAACGAGAACCCAGTTGTTACAAGTGTTCCAAGAGGTCTTTGGTTTGACCGAAGACCAAATCCTCTCTATGGCCGACACCAGCGCCACCATCAGCAGCGAGATGCAAAAAACCTCCTTTGTGGCGGTGGCCACGGCCTGTCTTGTGATGCTGGTCTATATCTCCATCCGGTTCAACGATTTTCGGATGGGGTTAAGCGCCGTTTTGGCCTTGGTGCATGACGTGCTGATTATGCTGACTTTTTATGCGCTGCTGTGGATTCCGGTGGATACGGCGTTTATTGCGGCGGTGTTAACGGTGGTGGGTTATTCCATCAATGCCACCATTGTGATTTTCGACCGGATTCGGGAGAACAAAACGCTGTTGCCCGATTTGGAGGTGGAAGAGCGGATTGACATCAGCGTCTCTCAAACCATGCGCCGCTCTGTCTATACTTCTTTGACCACCTTTTTCACCATCGGAGCGTTGTATGTCTTTGGTGTGCAGTCGGTGCGGGAATTTGCGTTACCGATTATGGTGGGGATTATCAGCGGGGTGTACTCGTCGGTGTTCTTATCTTCGTCGGTTTGGTACTTTTTGTTGCAACATTTGAAAGAAAATACCTATGAATATCCCCATGAGGCAGAGGAAGGCACATATTATGAAGATCCTTATGCCAAAAAGAAGCATCGGGACTTTCGGTAAGGAGAGGTAGGCCCATGGCACAAAAGAAATGGATGATTCGGCGCAGCAAAGTGGATGTGGCGCAGGTGGCCTCTGATATGGGCATTTCCACTTTGACGGCAGCCACATTGCTGCACCGCGGCATTCGTAGCCAAAGGGAAGCGGAAACGTTTTTAAATGGAGATTTGAGCCAGCTTTCCGATGCCCGTTTGTTAAAAGACTTGCCCCAAGGGGTGGAAACCGTTTTCATGGCCCTCAAACAAGGCAAGCGCATTGCCATCTATGGCGACTATGACGTGGACGGCGTGACCAGCACCACCATCTTATACCGTTCCTTGCGTCAGTTTACCGATCAGGTTTCCTTTCATGTACCCCACCGGCAAAAGGATGGGTATGGATTACAGAAGGCGGCGGTGGAACAGCTATCCAAAGACGGGGTGGAGCTGATCATTACCTGTGACAACGGCATTGCGGCCTTGGAAGAAGCCGACTTGGCCTATGAGCTGGGCATGCAACTGGTGATTTTGGACCACCATGAGCCGGTGCAGCGCGCCAAAGAAGACGGCACCATGGAAGTGGTGCTGCCAAAGGCCGAAGCCGTCATCGACCACAAACGGCCGGACTGTCCGTTCCTGTTTAAGGCCATGTGTGCCGGAGGGCTTGCCTTTCGGTTTGTCCAGGCCCTGTATGAAGCCTTTGGTCGCGGGGAAGCCTTTCGGCGCACGCTGGAACAAGAGTTATTGATTTTGGCCGCCATTGCCACCGTCTGCGACATTGTGGATTTGACCGGAGATAACCGGATTTTGGTCAAAGAGGGTTTGGCCCATCTCCCCCATACTGCCAATTTGGGGTTACAGGCGTTGTTGGAAGAAACGGGCTTACAGGGGAAAAAAATCAATGAATATGCCCTGGGCTTTGTCATTGGGCCTTGCATCAACGCCACAGGAAGGCTGGAAACGGCCGCAGAAGCCATTCGGCTTTTGACCACCGACGATTGGGCCGAGGCCAAAGAGCTGGCCGCCCACTTGGCCGCCCTCAATGAAGAACGAAAAGAAATGACGGCCGAAGCCTTCTTGCGCCTTTCTAAACGGGTGGAAGAAGAAGGCTATGAGAAGGACCGGGTGTTGGTGCTTTATGATGAAACGGTCCATGAAAGTGTGGCGGGGATTGTGGCCGGACGGCTGAAAGAAGCGTATTACCGGCCCACCCTGGTGCTGACGGCGGCCGAAGGCGGCGGGGCCAAAGGCTCCGGGCGCAGCATTGAAGGATATGACTTATTTTTGGAATTGTGCCGGGTACAAAGTTTGTTTACCCGCTTTGGCGGCCATACCATGGCGGCAGGGCTTTCGTTACCGAAAGAGAACATTCCTGTCTTAAGGCAAAAACTGAACGAAGCTTGCACACTGACAGAAGAAC
>CALXAS010000153.1 GCA_944386315.1 uncultured Clostridia bacterium
AAGAAAGAAATGACACCCACAATACCGCCAGTGATGGCGGCAACAAAAGCGCCTTTTCTGGTGGCTCCATCCCACAACAGACCACCCAAAAGCGGAATCAGCAAGCTACCCATATAAGGATAGTTGAAAATAATCATGGCGTCAAGGATGCTGGTCATATGGAAGGCAAAGAAAATGCCCACCAAAGAACCGCCGAACACGGCAATTTGGGAAATCATTTTTGCCTTTGGCAGTTCATCCAAGTTTTCCACTTCTGGATGCAGTACTTTGTTATAGAGATCCCGAGAGAACGAAGAACCCAGGGACAAAATCACGCAGTTGGCAGAGCTCATGGCCGCAGACAAAATGGCGGCAATGACAATACCGGCCAGAACGGGGTTTAATACGCCCATGGTGGTGATGGTGAAAATACCGTCGGTGACCCCAGGGAAGAGCAGTCTTGCTGCCACACCGATGGAAGAGCACATCAGCCCAATGACAATGACGATGATACCGCCCCAAACACAGCCGCGGGTAGCCGTTTTCACATCTTTGGCCGACTGGATGCGGGCATAAGCGTCATAGGACATGGCGATGGAAAGCAGGAAGGGAAGCACCAGGTAGATAAACTGGGTGCCGTTTCCTTTTTCAATAAATGGGGTGGCATAGATGGCGGCAATGGAACCGCCGGCCTGCACATATTTGATGAGGGTAGCCACCAGCAAAATGGGGATGCCCACAATAATAATACCCGTTTGGATGACGTCGGTTAACACCACGCCCCACATACCGCCGATGGTGCAGTAAATCAAAATAACCACAGCCGTCAGTACCACGGCCATACCAAACGGCATCCCAAAACCGGACAAAACGCCGCCGCAGGCCAACATCTGGGCAATGAAAATGCCCAACAGGCTTGGCACGTTACTCAGCCACGCCCAAAACCGAATGCCCCGGCTTTCCCCATAGCGCTGGGCAAAGAAATCCAATGGTACATAGCCTTCTTGGGCCCGCAGCTTTTTGGCCGTCACAAGCCCTGCAATAATCAGGCCGCCGCCGCAGCCCAAGGCATAGTAAATGCCATACCAAACGCCCATGTTATACCCGTTGGTGGCGCCGCTTAAGACGATGCCAACGCCAATTTGTACGGCAGCCAGTGTAATGGCTGTCATGGGTGTGTTGAGGTTGCGGCCGGCCACCAAAAAGTCGCTGGCTTTTTTGTTTCTGCGCGCTGCATAGACACCGGTCAAAACCATGATGGCAAAGTACAGACAGCAGACAAGAATGATGATTTGACTTGTCATGACTGAAATCCCCTTCCTTTTGCTTTTATGCATAAAAGCGTTGCAGTAAAAAAGTATAGACTGATTGTAGCACGTTCTTTTTGATTTTGCAATGGTATTCTGCGGCCTGACCAATTTTTGTTGGCAGTTTTCTTGTTTTTGTGGTAGGATAGCAATAGAGTTTGGTTTCGGAAAAAAGGAGGTTATTGTATGAAAGTTGTCATTGCCATTGATTCGTATAAAGGTAGCGTCACATCGCTACAGGCCGGCGAGGCGGCAAAGGCCGGGGTGCTGGCGGCTTGTCCTGGGGCAAAGGTGGAGGTACTGCCTTTGGCCGATGGCGGCGAGGGGACGGTGGAAGCGCTGACGGTGGCCCTGGGTGGACAGCTGGTAGAGGTGGATGTGACAGGGCCCATGGAAGAAAGAGAAACGGCCGTTTATGGTTTTATGGAAGAAACGGGTACAGCTGTGATGGAAATGGCCCAGGCGGCGGGGCTTCCCATGGTGCCGGTGGAAGAAAGAAACCCTATGAAAGCCACCAGTTTTGGGGTGGGGGAACAGATTGCCGATGCGGTGAAGAAAGGTTGCCGCCATATTTGGATGGGCATTGGCGGAAGCGCCACCAACGACGGCGGCGTGGGCATGCTTCAGGCGCTGGGTTGGCGGTTTTTGGACAAAGAGGGCAACGAAGTGGCCAAAGGCGGTCAGGGCCTGGCGGATATTTGCACCATCGACGATAGCCAAGTACTGCCGGGGGTAAAAGAAACGATTTTTGAAATTGCCTGTGATGTGGAAAACCCCCTTTGCGGACCCAAAGGCGCTTCGGCCATTTACGGCCCACAAAAAGGCGCCACAGAAGAAATGGTGGCGCAACTGGATGCTGGGCTTTCCCATTTTGCCGATGTGGCAGAAGCATGGTTGGGAAAAAGCGGAAGAAACTTGCCTGGCAGCGGTGCAGCCGGCGGGCTGGGCTTTGCTTTGACGGCCTTTTTGGGCGGCAACCTCAAAAGCGGCATTGAGATGGTGTTAGACGCCATGGACATGGATGCCCATTTGCAGGGGGCAGACGTGGTCATCACCGGGGAAGGACGGCTGGATGGCCAAACGGCCATGGGCAAGGCACCGGTGGGTGTGGCCAAGCGAGCCAAAGAGGCCGGTGCTGTGGTGATTGCCGTGGCGGGATGTACGGAAGATGCGGCGGTGGCCTGCAATCAAGCGGGCATTGACGCCTTTTTTGCCGTGACCGACCGCGCCATGACGTTACAAGAGGCCATGGACCAAAAAACCACCGAAAAAAACATCAAAAAAACCACCGAACAAGCCATGCGGCTGTATTTGGCGGCGAAAAAAGAAAAATAAAGAAAAGAAAATCACCCAAGGGCTTTGCTCCAAGGGTGATTTTTTTGTTGATCTGTTATAACCGTTCGGCAATTTCATAAATCAGCCGTTCGCTGTCCTCCCACCCCAGGCAAGGGTCGGTGATGGATTGGCCGTAGACATGGGTGTGGCCGTGGCCGATGGTTTGATTGCCTTCCACCAGATAGCTTTCGATCATGACACCTTTGACCAACTGGCGGATTTCGTCGGAATGGGACCGGCTGTGAAGCACTTCTTTGACGATGCGGATTTGTTCCATAAACTGTTTGTTGGAGTTGGAATGGTTGGCATCGACAATGGCTGCCGGGTTTTGCAGCTTGCGCTGTTGGTACATATCGTAAAGACGGATCAGGTCTTCATAGTGATAATTTGGTTTGGCCGAGCCATACTTGTTGACAGAGCCGCGCAAAATGGCATGGGCATAGGGGTTGCCGCTGGTGGTCAAGTCCCAGCCGCGGTAGATGAAGTTGTGGCTTTGCTGGGCGGCCACGATGGAATTGAGCATGACGGAAAAATCGCCGCTGGTGGGGTTTTTCATCCCCACAGGAACGGTAACGCCACTGGAGGTGAGGCGGTGCTGCTGGTTTTCCACAGAACGGGCGCCAACGGCCACATAAGACAAAATATCTTCCAGATAGTGATAATTTTCCGGGTACAGCATTTCATCGGCCACCGGCAAATTAAACTCTTCCAAAGCGCGGATATGCAGTCTGCGGATGGCAATGACGCCGGCCAATAAGTCCGGGGCTTTTTCCGGGTCCGGCTGATGGATCATGCCTTTATACCCTTCGCCGGTGGTTCGGGGTTTGTTGGTATAAATGCGGGGAATAATCATCACTTTGTCTT
>CALXAS010000154.1 GCA_944386315.1 uncultured Clostridia bacterium
CAATGCGTACGCCTATGATTGGCCACAGGAGCAGGCCATACCACAGCCCAGACGCCGCCGCAGAAGTGTATATCAAGAATCCAAAGCAGAACGGCAAGAACGGCATGTCCATGTTTTGAAATATATCTGTGCCGCCGCCGTGGTGTTTGCCGGATGTTTTTTGTGTATGTCTTCCGTGGCCGCCGTTTCTCGTCAGCGGGTGACCAATCAGGACTTAAATGCCCAGATTATTGCGCTCAAAAGCCAAAACCATACCATCGAAACGGAATTGGCAGAAAAAATTGATCTGGAATACATCGAAGAACAAGCAACCACACGCCTTGGTATGGCAGAACCACAGCCTTATCAGATTATGTATATCTCGGTGCCAAAAGAAAGCTATACGGTGCAATATGACGTGGCTTCGGCGCCAGAAGAGGAAGAAGAAGGCTTTTCTTTGTCTTCTTTGCTTCAGATTTTTGAATAACTCGTCTCCCCGCATTCTTTGCGGGGAGCAGCAACGATGAAGGAATGATGTATATGCGAAATCCTCAAAGAATAAAAGCCAAAAATCAGGCCAAGGGCCGTTTGGTTTTTATTCTTTTTATGCTTTTTCTGGTCTTTTTCGCCCTGGCCTGCCGGGTGCTTTATTTAAAGGTGGTCCACGGCGAAGAGTATGAGACGGCAGCAAAACACCAACCAGCTTCCAGCTATGACGAAACCATTAACCCCAACCGCGGTACCATCACCGACCGCAATAACCAGCCCTTGGCCGTCAGCTCTACGGTTTATAACATTGTGCTGGACGTGCGGGTTTTGGTCCAGTTTGATATGGAAGAACAGGAAAAAACGTTGCGTGCCCTTTCAGAAGCACTGGAAGGGGTGGACTATGATACGTTGAAAAGCTATACGGTGATTGTGGATGAGGAAAACAATACACCGGCCTTAGACACCAGCTGGAAGGTATTGGCCAAGCTTCAGCCAAGAGAAGTGAAAGAAGCACTGGAAGCCCAAGACCTGAAAGGTGTGGTTTATCAAAAAGATACCAAGCGCAGTTACCCCGCAGGGTCCTTGGCGGCCCAGGTGATTGGGTTTCAACGGGATACGTTTTGGGGATTGGAAAATACCTATAATAAGGAAATGAGCGGTGTGCCAGGCCGGGCCTACTTGACCTATGACGGCACCAATGGCACCGTGGCCCAGGAAATTCCGGCCCAAGACGGTAACACCGTTGTCACGACGCTCGATTATAACATCCAAACCTTTGCCGAACAGGCTGTCAGCGACATGATGGCAGACTATAACCCGGAAAACGCCGCTTGTATTGTCATGGACCCCAACACCGGTGAAATTTTGGCCATGGCCGCAGGCCCGGGCTTTGATCCCAATCACCCGACGGTTCCTTTGGCCATGGAAAGCGAAGCCTTTGCCCAGATGTGGGAAACCATGGACACAGAGGCCCAGTATGAATATTTAAATAGCGTTTGGAAGAACTTTAATGTTTCTTCCACTTTTGAACCAGGCTCCATTTTTAAACCCATCACCGTGGCGGCGGCCTTGGAAGAAGGCATCATCAAAAACACAGATACGTTCTATTGCCAAGGCTATAAGCAAGTGGCCGACTATTCCATCGGTTGCCACTTAAGAAGCGGCCATGGCACGCTGGATGTGGCTGGCGCCTTGGCCCAGTCTTGTAACGTGGCTTTGATGGATATTGCAGAAAAAATGGGTGCAGAAACTTTCTACCGCTATCAGCGGGATTTTGGCTTTGGGTCGCCCACCGGCATCGACTTGCCGGGGGAACCATCGGAAGAAAGTTTACAGGCGCTGATGTATGACGTGGGAGAAATTGGGCCTACGCAGTTGGCCACCATGAGCTTTGGCCAAAGTTTTAATGCCACGGCGCTGCAATGCATCAATGCCTTTGCAGCCGTCATCAACGGCGGCAATTTGATGCGTCCTTATGTGGTTAGCCAAGTACTGGACCAAGATGGCAATGTGGTTTCGGAAACGAAGCCGGAAGTGGTGCGCAAAGTGATTTCCCAAGAAACCAGCGATATTGTGCGCCGGGATATGATTCAGACGGTGGAAGTAGGTACCGGTAAAAAAGCAAAAATCGAAGGCTATACCTTCGGCGGCAAAACTGGTACGGCAGAGCAGGGCAGAACGGTACCAAGACAATATACGGTTTCTTTTATGGCCTTTTTGCCGACAGAAAACCCACAATACCTGGCTTTGACATTGATTCATAAGCCAGAAAGCTATGCCGACGGTGTGACCACCGTGGCTCCGGCCATGAAGGACTTGCTGGAAAAAATCATCCAGTATAAAGGCATTGAGCCCGATTATGAAGCAGAAAACACCATCACCAATGATGTGGCAAAAACGACGGTGGAAGATTATACCGGCGGAACATTGTTTGATGTGCTGACAGAGCTGGATGCCAAGGGATTGACCTATGAAGTGGTGGGCAGCGGCAACTCCGTTGTTAACCAAGCGCCCCACGGGCCCGTGGAGGTGGAAGAAGGCAGCCACGTGATTTTGTATGTGGAAAAAGGCGAAGGTGAAACCGGCAATATTGTGGTGCCCGATGTGAAAGGGATGACCAAAGAAGAGGCCATGACGGCTTTGGTGGATGCCGGGCTGATGGCAGAATTTTTGGGCGAAGAAGGGGGCGTGGTTTCGGCCACCTCGCCGCAATATGGCGTGACGGTGGAAGAAGGCAGCACCGTGCAAGTGACCCTTTCGTTGCCGGAAGAAGAGACAGAGGAAACGGAAGAGACGGCAGAAGCAACACAAACAGCCCAAAGTACTGCCGCTTCGCCTTAACGCAGCTTGTTTGAACAGAGGAAAACAAGCCACCCCTGCCAAGAAGGGCATATCTTGCCCCACTTGTTTCATAGAATGAAACAAAAAAAGGAGCAGATCTTCTTTGTGGCAGGAAAAAACGAACATTTGGATGCAAAGAAGAGTCTTACTGTTGTTTGCTTGCTTTGTGGTGACAGCAGTGGGACTTCTTTGCCGCATCGGGTATTTACAGCTATTCCGGGCGGCTTGGTTACAGGAAATGGCCTATGAACAGCAAACGAGGGACCGGCTTTTGACACCGCTGCGCGGAGACATCACCGACCGTAACGGCGTGCCCATCGCCGATAACCGTTCCGTTTGTGCCGTCAGCGTCATTCCGGTGCAGGTGAAAGAAAAGGAAGAAACGGCCCAGTTTTTAAGCCAAATGCTGGAACTGGACTATGAGACGGTACTGGAAAAAGTGCGTCAAAAAGTGGCGCTGGTTCGCATTGAGTCCAAAGTGGAGCCGGAGGTGGCCCAAAGGATTCGCGAGGCCGATTTGCCTGGCGTTGTGGTGGATGAAGATGTGAAGCGGGTCTATCCCTGTGGCTCTTTGGCGGCCCAGGTCATTG
>CALXAS010000155.1 GCA_944386315.1 uncultured Clostridia bacterium
GAAAAGCGCCCACGTTTCGTCATCAAACCTTTGAAGGATATAAGGGAACGAGAAAGGGCATGCCAGAAGAATTGGCCTCCCAGATGCCGCTGTTAAAAGAATTGCTGACGGCCATGGGCGTCAAACAGTTTGCCATGGACGGATACGAAGCCGACGACATTTTGGGCACCCTTTCCAAACAGGCCGAAGAGGCCGGGTATGATGTGGTGGTGGTTTCCGGCGACCGGGATTTATTGCAGTTAGCCAGTGAGACGCTGAAGGTGCGGATTCCAAAAACGAAAGGCGGCAAGACAGAAGTGGAGGATTATTATGCTTCTGACGTGCAGGCGGCCTATGGCGTTACCCCAACGGAATTTATTGACATGAAGGCCCTCATGGGGGATGCATCGGATAACATTCCCGGGGTGCCCGGCATTGGGGAAAAGACGGCGGCAAAAATCATCCAGACGTATCACAGCGTGGAAGAAGCCATTGCCCATGCCGCCGAGGTGAAACCGGCCAAAGCATCCAAAAACTTACAGGAGTTTGCCGAACAGGCAAGACTCAGCAAATATCTGGCCACCATCGTGCGGGATATGCCCATCACTTTTGTACCGGAGGAAATGCCTTCTTTGCCAAGCCAAGTGTCGAAAGAAGCGTATGAATTGATGAAGAGTCTGGAGTTAAAGGCTTTATTAAGCCGTTTTTCCTCAGAGGAAGGAAAGGCAGACCAGGCCCCAGAAGGCCGGATTTTGACGGACAAAGGAGAGGCAGAGGCGTTTTTAGCAGATTTGATGGCAGAAAAGACTTGTGCCTATGTGCTGTTTCAAGAAGCAAGCAGTCCCGTTGGGTTTTCTCTCTATGGACCAAAAAGCGGCAGTGCCTTTTTGCCTTTGGAGGGAGAAACCTCCTTTTCGGCGTTGGAAGGAACTTTGCGGCCATTTTTGGAAGAGGAAAGCATCCAAAAAATCGGCCATGGCATCAAAGCCGACCAGGCGGTTTTGCGCCCCTTTGGCATCCAGTTGGGCGGGGCCTACTTTGATACGGCTATTGCCGCGTATTTGTTAAACCCGCTGCGGGATACCTATGCCTATGACGACATTGCTTCGGAATGGCTCAAAGAAAGCTTCCCTTCAGAAGAAGAGGTACAGGGAAAAGGCAAAAGCCGCAAAGCCCTGCTTTCTCTTTCCCAAAAAGAATGGGAGCAATTTGCCCTGCCCCAGGCCCAGGTGCTTTGGCGCGGCAAAGAAGTGATGGCGCAAAAATTGGAAGAAAACGGGCAAACAAAGCTTTTTACTGAGGTGGAAATGCCGCTGCTTTGGGTGCTTTCGGATATGGAAAAATGGGGCATGAAGGTGGATAAAGCGGGACTCATTGCCTATGGCAAAGAGTTGGAAGGCGCTTTAAACACATTGACAGAAGAAATTTACCGCCTGGCGGGAGAAGAATTTAACATCAATTCGCCCAAACAGCTGGGTGTGATTTTGTTTGAAAAATTGCAGTTACCCGGCGGCAAAAAGACAAAAACCGGCTACTCCACGGCAGCCGATGTGTTGGAAAAACTGAAAAACGATAGTCCCTTGGTGGAACAAATTTTGCTTTACCGCCAGTTAAGCAAACTGAAAAGCACCTATGCCGATGGCCTTTTAAATGTGATGGATGAAAAGACGGAAAAAATCTATTCCACCTTCCATCAAACCGTGACAGCCACCGGTCGTATCTCCAGCACCGAGCCCAACTTGCAAAACATCCCCATCCGTCTGGAATTGGGGCGGCAGTTACGCAAAGTGTTTATTCCAACGGACGAAAACTATGTGTTCTTGGATGCCGACTATTCTCAAATCGAGCTGCGGCTTTTGGCCCACATGGCCCAGGATGAAACGCTGATTCGGGCTTTTCGGGAGGGGCAGGATATCCACCGTCTGACGGCTTCCCAGGTGTTCCATGTGCCCTTTGACGAAGTGACCGACCGGCAAAGAAGCAATGCCAAGGCCGTCAACTTCGGCATTGTCTATGGCATTGGGGCCTTTAGTTTAAGCCAGGACTTGGATATTCCAAGAAAAGAAGCAGAACATTATATCGAAAGTTATTTCAAACAATATCCAAACATCAAAGGGTATCTGGACCGGGCCATCGAAGACGGACGGAAAAATGGCTATGTCTCCACCCTCTTTGGCCGCCGCCGGCCCATGCCGGAGCTTGCATCCTCCAACTTTGTGCAGCGCTCCTGTGTGGAGCGGGTGGCCATGAATATGCCTATCCAAGGCAGTGCCGCCGATATCATCAAAATTGCCATGGTGAAAGTCCATCGTCATTTGACGGAAGGGGGATTCCGTTCCCGGCTGATTTTGCAGGTGCACGACGAATTGCTCATCGAAGCCCATGTGGACGAAATCGAAGCCGTTTCGGCACTGTTAAAAGAGGACATGGAACAAGCCGTGTCGTTATCGGTGCCGATGGTGGCCGAGGTGAAGATGGGACGCACCTGGTACGAAACGAAATAGAAAGAGGGGAAAGGCCATGCGTATGATCGGTGTCACAGGCGGTACCGGCAGCGGCAAAAGCG
>CALXAS010000156.1 GCA_944386315.1 uncultured Clostridia bacterium
CCCATCGCTTTGATATATCTATTCCAGCCCCTCTTGCTGCATCTATTCGCTCTTCTATTAAAAAAACTTTTCTTGCTCCTGCTTGAGTTGCTGCATCTATAACTGCCTTTTTTTCTACTTCAGTAACTTGCGATGGTATGCAAATCATTATTCTTGGAGAAAATATAAATTTCCCGCATATTTTATTTATAAAATATTTAAGCATTTTTTCAGTAACAGTATAATTAGAAATTACTCCATCTCTTAAAGGTCTTGTTGCAACAATATTTCCTGGTGTTCTTCCAAGCATTCTTCTAGCCTCTTTTCCAACTGCTAAAACTTCTCCCGTATTATTATCTACCGCAACAACAGATGGTTCCCTTAGTACTATTCCCTTTCCCTTTACATATGATATTACTGTCGCAGTACCTAAGTCTATTCCTATATCTTGTCCCCACTTAAACATTTCCATCTTTCCTTTCTAATATTTAACTTTTTTGTTTTATTACATTTTGATTACAATTATATTACATTTATTACAAAATAGCAAATACTTTTTAAAAATTTTAGATAAAAAACACCTTATAATATATTATACTATAAGGTGTTTTATTTATTCATTTAAATTTTATCTTCTTTTTGATCTACAATTGTAACAAAAAAACTATCTACATTATTTCTCTTGAATTTTAATTCATATGTCTTTATTTGACCTATCCCTAGATTTTCTATACATAAATATTCCGTTCCAATTAATTCATTATTTTTATCATACAGTAAAAATAGTACATATTTTTCAACAATTTCTTCCTCTTCTTCGTTTTTTACTTCTCCCCTTATATATCCATTTACATTAGTTGCTTTTGCTTCTAATACTGTTACTGTTGGATTATTAGCTTGTATTTCATATTTCTTTATATCATGATACATCGTTTTAATAGCTAATATACTTCCTATTGATACAAATGCAAATACTAATATAAACCAAATGAGCCATCTTCTTAAGTTTCTAGTTTGTATTCTGGTATCTATAAACCAAAAATCATTATAACTCATTTTTTTCATTCCTTTCAAAATTTATTTACATTTTTCTAAATACTCCTATTACTTTTCCTAAAATTTTACAATTTGGCACTATTATAGGTTCCATAGAACTATTCTCAGGCTGTAACCTTATATAATCTTTTTCTTTATAAAAAGTTTTTACTGTAGCTTCATCTTCTATTAATGCTACTATTATTTGACCATTTTCTGCTACATTTTGTCTTCTTACTAATATCAAATCTCCATCCAATATTCCAGCTTCTATCATGCTTTCGCCTCTAACTACTAGCATAAAACTTTGGCTATTACCTACAAATTCTAATGGTATAGGAAATGTATCTGTTATATTTTCAACGGCCAAAATAGGTGCACCCGCTGTAATTTTTCCTACCACTGGTACATCAACTAATTCTTTTTTATTATAAAATGCCTTTGCAGGTTCTTTTCTTGTTATAGGTGCTTCACAATCTTTTAATATTCTTAAGGTTCTACCCTTTTGATTTTCTTTTTTAATATATCTCAACTCTTCTAATTGTTTCAAATAACTATGTACTGTTGCAGTTGAACTTAATCCCACAGCTCTTCCTATTTCTCTAACTGACGGAGCATAACCATTTTTGTTTATTTCCTTTGTAATATACTTGAGTATTTGTTTTTGTCTAGTTGTTAGCCCTTCAGAATCTTTTCTTTTAGGTCTTGCCATTATTTATCCCTCCAAATTTATTCTTATCTAATAGTATCATACATATTTAGAAATGTCAAACAAATTTTTGATAAATTTTTGTTCGTAGTATTTTTTATATTACTATTTTCTAAATTCTATTCAAATAATGCCATAATGTCTTCTTTTGTAAGTCTATCTATAAATGTTTTTTCAGTAGAAAGCATTGTCTTTGCAAGGTTTGCTTTTTTCTCTTGTAATTCATAGATTCTTTCTTCTATAGAATCTTTTGTAATTAATTTATATACTTGTACATTTTTCTTTTGTCCTATCCTGTAAGTTCTATCTGTTGCTTGATTTTCAGCAGATAAATTCCACCATGGATCATAATGAATTACCATATCTGCTCCAATTAGATTTAGACCTGTTCCTCCTGCTTTAAGCGATATTAAAAATACTTTAATATTTTCATCTTCATTAAATTTATTTACTAAATCCATTCTATTTTCAACTTTTGTTTGACCTGTTAACTTAAAATACTCTATATTTTCTTTTTTTAATTCTTTTTCTATTATTTCTAGCATACTTGAATATCCTGAAAATAATAAAATTTTATGTCCAGACAGTATAGCATCTTTTAATAATTCAATGCATTGATTTAATTTACTACTTTCTCCTTTGTAATTAGCAATAAATAAAGATGGATGACAACAAATTTGTCTTAACCTCATTAATAGTGCTAAAATTTTTATTTGACTTTTTTCAAATCCATTTGCTCTTATTTCTTCATTTACTTCTCTTCTTACATTTGCCAAATATGACATATATATTTTTAATTGTTCATCCTGCATTTCATTATTTAATACACTTATTGTCTTATCAGGCAATTCTGTTAATACTTCTTTTTTTGTTCTACGTAAAATAAACGGTTCTATCAACATTTTTAATTTTTTTATTGCCCATTCATTATTATCTCTTACTATTGGCATTTCATATAGTTCCTTAAATTTTCTATAACTATATAAATATCCTGGCATTATAAAATCAA
>CALXAS010000157.1 GCA_944386315.1 uncultured Clostridia bacterium
AATGCCTATCCGGCCCAGCTTTCCGGCGGACAAAAACAACGGATTGCCATTGTGCGTGCCTTATGTATGCAGCCAGAAGTGATGCTTTTTGACGAACCGACTTCTGCCTTGGACCCAGAAATGGTGGGCGAGGTGCTGGAAGTGATGAAGCAACTGGCTAAAGAAAACATGACCATGGTGGTGGTGACCCATGAGATGGGCTTTGCCAAAGAAGTGGCCAGCCGGGTACTGTTTTTGGCCGATGGACAACTGGTGGAAGATGCACCGCCAAAAGAATTGTTTGGAAAGCCCAAAAGCGAACGGTTGCAGTCGTTTTTGGCCAAGGTGCTTTAAAATCGCAAAAAAACGAGAAACAAAAAAAGGAAAGCCGAGCCAGACAGGGGAAAGTGTCCGGTTCGGCTTTTGGCATATGGCGTGGCAAATCGCCTGCCGGCGGATTGGGGAAAATTCGCCGGTCATAAAGGTAGACGATGGGGCAAGGAAAAAAGTTCCGGCTTGGGCAGATTCTTTTGGAACTTTTGCTTGCAGGAGAGGGGCAATCGTATTAAGATACAAATAAGGGGGGATAGGTATGATGTTATATCGCAAAAGATTTATTCCAGAAGAAGTGGTGCCGTTAAAGGACGATGAAATTTTGTTTGCTGATGAAACAAAGATCATCACGAAATGGAAGACGTTAAAGCCGCGTCCCGATTTTGCTTGGGGTATTTCTTGTTATGATTTACAAAATTCTTACAAAATCAGCCGGTTTCTGGACCACAATAACCATCTGGTGTATTATTATTGTGATATCATCGAATGGGAAAAGACAGAGGACGGCTATTTGTTCTCCGATTTATTGGCCGATGTCATCATTTATCCAAATGGCGTTGTGCGGGTGGTGGACCTGGCCGAGATTGCCGATGCCTTGGATGAGAAAAAAATTACGGAGGCCCAGGCCAAAAAGGCGCTGCGGATTTTGGATGGATTGTTGCGGCGCATTGAATCGGAAGGGGCCGAAATGTTATTTGGGAGTTTGGTGAAAGAACAATGACAGAAAAGAAGCATCTGCATGCAGGACACAGGGAAAGAATGAGACAACGTCTGCTGCAAGCGGGCGCAGATACCTTTGAAACCCATGAACTGTTGGAAATGCTGCTCTATTATACCGATCCCAGAAAGAATACCAACGAACAAGCCCATCGGCTGCTCAATGAATATGGTTCTTTGGCGGTGTTGATGGAAGCAGATCCGGCGGATTTGATGTATCGGATGAAGTTGAACGAACAGACGGCCGTGTTCTTTCCGTTGGTACGGGAATTGTTGCGCCGTTATGATGCGGAAAAGTGGAAGAAACGGACGCTCATTGATAGTTCCGATTTGGCTGGCGCTTACGCCATCTATCTGTTGGGACAAGAAAAACGGGAGTGCTTTTATTTGTTGGCGCTGGATGCCCAAAGCCGGCTCATTGGTTCGGTGCGTGTCAGCGAAGGCTCGTTAAACGAAGCCCACGTCTATACCAGAACATTGGTGGAATCTGCCTTAAAATATAATGCCAAGTCCATCATCTTGACCCATAATCATCCCGGTGGTTCTTTGATTCCCACGGCCAGTGATATCGAAACGACGGTGCAAGTCATTAAAATCATGAATATGCTGGACATTTTTGTGGCAGACCATATTATTGTGGCCGGCAATCAATATTTGAGTATGGCTGATAAAGGCTTTATTTCCAATCGGGAAGATTTGGAATGAGGGGCAAGAAGGAGGAGACGGCAATGGAGAAAAAATTATATCGTATTGAAGAAGGAAAAAAGATGAGCGGTGTCTGCACCGGGTTAGCCGCTTATTTTGGGATTGATGTGACGTTGATTCGCCTGCTTTGGGTGGTTGCAACGTTATTTACTTCTATTTTTCCGGGCTTGATTTTGTATATTGTTTGTGTGTTTATCATTCCCTTGGCACCGGACTATATTGAAGGAGAATACCGGGAAAAACAATAAAACCAATGAAAAAGCAAGACAAAAGAAAACCTGTTGGGCCAAAAAAGCCCACAGGTTTTTTTGTTTGCAGTTTGGATAGATGCATGTTTTTTCGCTTTTTTTCCATACTAAACAGAGATGGAAGTCAAACCATGGGAAAGAAGGGATTTTTGTTGAAAAAGATTGGTGCACAGACTTGTGAATTTTTGCATCCGCCGGTGATTACGGCCACGGCGGCTGTGGCCGGGAAGAAAGAAGGCGAAGGGCCTTTGGGCCGATGGATGGATGTGATTGATCCGACGGATAAAATGAATGAGGAAAGTTGGGAAAAGGCAGAAAGCGCCATGGCCCAAAAGGCCATTTCGGTCTTACTGGAAAAAGCAGGGAGAAAGGCAGAGGATGTGGATTATTTATTGGGCGGCGATTTGCTGAACCAATGTTCTGCCACTGTGTTTGGTACGGCTTCGTTTTCCATTCCGTTTTTTGGATTGTTTAGCGCCTGCTCCACCTTTGGCGAGGCACTGTCTTTGGGAGCCATGCTTTTGGATGGCGGATTTGGCAAACGGGTGATTTGTTGTGCCGGAAGCCATTTTTGTGCGGCGGAAAAACAATTTCGTTTTCCCCTTGGCATGGGGACCCAGCGGCCGCCCAGCGCCACCTGGACCGTGACGGGTAACGGGGCTGCTTTCTTGGAAGCGGAAGGAGAAGGCCCAAAGATTACCCATGTGACCACGGGGAAAATTGTGGATTATGGCATTACCGATTCCGCCAATATGGGTGCGGCCATGGCGCCTGCGGCGGCCGATGTGATTTTGGCCCATTTTCGGG
>CALXAS010000158.1 GCA_944386315.1 uncultured Clostridia bacterium
TATATTTTTTCTTCTGTCATCGTAAAGCCTAAGTTCAAATTTTTTTATACCACTTTTGATATTATTAAATGCTTTATCGTTTAATTTCATTTCATGTATCATTGTTATTACCTCCATATAGTAAGTATAACATTATAAAACTTATTTTTCCATATATTTGTGCGAAAATTTGCAAAAAGTCGAGGTTGAAATTTACAAAAGATTTTAGATATGCTAAAATATTCATGAAGGAAAACAACATGGTGTTCTTGAAATACATATTAAAAAACAAATAGAAAGAAGGAGTAGACATGGTAGATTTAAAGGAATTACAAAAGGAAATATATCAAAATAAAGTAGATAAAGGATTTAATGTAACAGATGTAAATAAAGAATTTTGCTTAACTTATGGTGAAGTTGCTGAAGCATATGAAGCTTGGAGAAAAAAGAAAGATGATTTAGGAGAAGAATTGGCTGATGTTGCTATATATTTATTAGGATTATCAGAAATATTAGGAATAAATTTAGAAGATGAAATACAGAAAAAAGTATACAAAAATGCTAAAAGAGAATATAAAGTTATTGATGGAGTAAATACAAAAGTTAAAGAATTTGAAGAAGGAAATGAAAGGTAATCACCCCGACAAATTACAATTAATAGGACTAATTAAAGAGTAATATTTAGTATTGCTCTTTTTTTGTCAAAGGCATAAAAATATAATTTGTACATTTCAATTAATTGAAATATTATAGTATAAAATAATATGGAGGTAATTGTTATGGAAAATATATTAAATATACCAGTTTTAGAGCAAATGTACTCTTATAGAAAAGAATACATTGAGCAATCAATTTACGAAAAAGATGAGGAAATTCGTAAAATTGAAGAAAATATTTATACTCATAATCAAGAATTAATTACATTATTGCAAGAGTTTATTCCTAATGAAAAGCAGTTAGAAATGATAGGAAAGAAATTACAAGAGTATGAGCTTGAATTAAGTAAAGATGTTGATTTTTGGAGTAAAGCATATTATAAATTAGGAATGAATGATATCTATAAATTAAAATGTGAGCTTAAAAACGAAAACATAGATATAAAAAAAGGAGATACATTTTTAGATTATGTGCATGGAGAACTTGATGAATATATGCAAGATAAATTAATTTATAAGACAGAAAATTATCAGGCATATAAAGAAAAACTAAAAGTTATAGCAGAGAAATATCCTCGAGTGTTAAAAGTATATGAGGATTCAACACCTATAGTTTTAAATCAAGAAGAAATGATACAACTAATGGAATTAAAAAAAATTGATGAAAAAGTTAGGGCAGATGAAGTGAAGGTATATTTTAAAATGGGTATAAATGAATTTTTAAATTTTTAATTAAATAGAACAAAATAAAGAAGTAAGTCGAATATGATTTACTTCTTTTTTTAGAAAAGGAGTGATGATATTATGCAAAAGAAAGAATTACTAGAACAAATAGGAAAATTAAATATGAAAATTGCATCATCTAATAAAGAATTAGAAGATTTCAAAGATAAAATAAAAGAAAAAGGTATTGATTATGCAATAGATAGAGCTTATGAATTGACGACAAAGCAGGAAATAATTGATAGTATTATGTACGATCATCAGTTATCTAAAACCGAAACAAAAGCACTTTTATCAAGAGGTAATGTACTAGATGAAATGTATGATGATTGGTTAAGTTTTGATGGAAATATGAAAACAAAAAGTGGAAGTATTAAAAAGTAAAATAAAAAGTAAAAATAATAAAGAGTTAAAAAATGTGATTAATAAATCAGGTAAGACAATAAAAAACGGAGTAAACAAGAGGATTAAAACTGCTAAAAACACCAAACTACTTGCTAAAAAAGGTATAAAAACAACCGAGCAATTTGCTAAAAGCAGTAAAATAGTAGCAAAAGAAAGTTTTAAAATGACACAAAGAGTAGCAAGAGCTTCTAAACAAGTAATGCAAGCTACAGTAAGAGGAGTAAAAGTAGCTATAAAAGCAACAATAGCTACAATCAAAGCAGTAGTTGCTGCAACAAAAGCATTAATCTCTGCAATTATAGCAGGAGGTTGGATTGCCGTTGTTATAATACTTGTAATAGTGCTAATAGCAGGATTTGTTGCCGTTATATTTAATAGTGATGGAGATGCTGATTATGACAGTTCTCAAATTCCTAATAGTCAAATAGTATTAGTTGCTAAAGCACAAATTGGAAATGAAGGAGGAGATAAATTCTGGAAATGGTATGGATTTGAAAATCATGTAGAATGGTGTGCTTGCTTTGTGAGTTGGTGTGCTAATGAATGTAATTACATAGATAAAGGAATTATTCCTAAATTTTCTGTATGCACAGACGGAATAAATTGGTTTAAAGAAAAAAATCAATGGAATGACAGAGGAGATAGTTATTATCCGATTGTTGGAGATATAATATTTTTTGACTGGTATGATGAGAATGGTAAGCAAGATGGAAATTGTGATCATGTAGGAATAGTTACAAGAACAGATATAACTAATAGAAACATTTATACGATAGAGGGAAACACAAGTAATAAATGTGCTGAAAGAATGTATTCATTTGATAATGAACAAGTGATGGGTTATGGAAGTCCAAAATATGAATAAAAGTAGTATCAAGTAAAGTAGAAAAGCTTTGCTTGATACTATTTATTTTTTTGCTTTTTTGTGATAAGATGTAAAAAGTTGTAAGGAGTGATGATAAGTTGGATGATAAAGATATTATAAAATTAATAGAAAATACTTTAAAAATTAAAATGAAAATTAATCCAAATTATATTAGATATACATTTTATGAGTTAAGAGTAAAATATAATTTATCTGAAGAAGATACAGATAGATTTTTATTTTTAATAAGGACAAAGTTAGAAAATGAAGACTATAAGGTATATTTTACTGGAGCTAGATTTGAATATAATAATGCTAAAATTACAGTACAAGATAATGAATTAATGATAGCAATAAAGGAAAGGAATAATATTTAGTATGAATAAAAAAGATCATGAACATAATATTGTTAAAGTAATATATAATGAAAAAGATTATAAATACAATGAAGAAAATGGAAAGTTAGACACAATTGATGAATTAATAAGTTTATTTAAAAGATTTAATAAAAAATAAAGGAGGAAAAAATGAAAGAAATAATTTTAAAGGTTGAAGGAATGCATTGTGAAGGATGTGAAAAAAGAATACAAAATGCAATAAAGAATATTGAAGGAGTAGAAAGCGTTACAGCAAATTACAATGATGGTACAGTTAAGGTAATATTAATAAAAGACATTGAAAAAAATATAGTTACTGAAATAATAGAAGATATTGGTTTTGAAGTAAAGGAAGATTAATAATGAAAAAAATAATTTTATCTATTGATGGCATGACTTGTAGTGCTTGTTCTAATGGACTTGAAAAATATTTAAATAAGCAAAACGGCATAATAAATGCTACTGTTAATTTAGTTATGGCTAATGCGACTATTGAATATGATGAAAAGATATTGAAAAAAGATATGTTGGAAGAATTTATAAAAAAAGCTGGATTTAAAAGCTTAGGAGAATTTAAAGAAATAAAATTTGATGAAAAAAGTAAAAAAAATAAGATAATTTTTATTTGTTATACAATATTAGCAATTTTATTGATGTATATTTCAATGGGAAGTATGGTTAATTTACCGACAATTCAAAGTATTGATATAAATATAAATCCAATAAATTATACAATATGTTTATTTATACTTACAATTATATTCATAATATATGGTTTGGACATTCTAAAAAATGGATACAGAAATTTAATACATAAAACACCTAATATGGATACATTAGTAGGGCTTGGAGTATTAAGTAGTTTCTTATATAGTACATATAATATGATCTTAGTGTTTAATGGAAATATTCATGCAATACATAATTTTTATTTTGAAGCATCAGCTATGGTTATATATTTCGTAAAACTGGGAAGATATTTGGATGGAATAAGTAAGGATAAGACTAAAGAAGCAATACAAAATTTAGTAAAAATAACACCTACAAAAGCTACTATTAAAGTAAATGAGAAAGAAAAAGATGTTACTATTGATGAAGTTCATTTTGGAGATATAGTTGTATCAAAACCAGGGGAGAGAATATCTGTTGATGGAGAAATTATATTAGGTAAAACACATTTAGATGAATCGTTTATCACAGGTGAAAGTAAACCAGTAATTAAAACAATAGGTGAAAAAGTAATTGCAGGAAGTATAAATTATGATGGATATATAGAATATAAAGCTGAAAGAATAGGAAAGGAATCTACAATATCAGAGATAGTTAAATTAGTAGTCGAGGCAAGCAATACAAAAGCTCCAATTGCAAGAATAGCAGATAAAGTATCTGGATATTTTGTACCTGCTGTTATGATTATAGCAATAATAACATTTATAGTATATGTATTATTAGGTTATGATTTAGGAACTAGCATTATTACATTTGTAACTATTTTAGTTGTTGCATGTCCTTGTAGCTTGGGTCTTGCAACACCATTGGCAATTATAGTGGCAGAAGGACTATGTGCGAGTAAAGGAATTTTAATAAAAAAAGGTGAAGTGTTAGAAAATGCTCAAAAAATAGATACAATAGTATTTGATAAAACTGGAACATTAACTTATGGTTTTTTAAAAATATCAGAAATAAAAAATTATAGTAAAATTGATAATATAAAATTAATTCAGTTAATTGGAAGTTTAGAAAGTAAATCTTCTCATCCAATTGCAAAAGCTTTTACAGATTATTTAGAAGAAAATGAGATAGAAAAATTAGATGTTAAAGAATTTGAAGATATTGCTGGATATGGTATTATTGGAAATATTCATAATCAGAAAATAATAGTAGGAAATTCCAAAATACTTAATATGTATAATATAGATAATATGTATGTAGAAGATGAAAAGAAATTAGCTCAAAAAGGAAATACCATAATTTATGTAGTTCAAAATGAACAAATAGTTGCTTTAATTGGAGTTAATGATATTATAAGAACAAATGTAATAGATGTAGTAAAAAAATTAAGTAATTATAAGATTAATACGATAATGCTAACAGGAGATAATAAAGAAACAGCAGAAAAAATTGCAAAAGATATAGGAATAACTAAAGTTGTTTCAAATGTTTTACCATCTGAAAAAGCTAAAGTAATTAATCAATTAAAACAAGAAAATAAGTATGTTATGATGTGTGGGGATGGAATA
>CALXAS010000159.1 GCA_944386315.1 uncultured Clostridia bacterium
TAAAATACTGGTTTTATTATTTTCTTTAAATCTTCTTTTGGTATTTTTTTCTTTTTTCTAAATATGTTTTTTATTTCGTCAAACTTTATTAATTTAATGGATTCTTTTTCTATTATTTCTTCTTTATTAACTTTCACTTCATCATTATTAGTTGTCTGCGATTTTTTTACTTCTTGTTTAGCTTCTTTTTCTGGTTTGTTTAATTTCTTTTCTTGCTTAGTTTCTTTTTCTGATTTGTTTGATTTCTTTTCTTGCTTAGTTTCTTTTTCTGATTTGTTTGATTTTTTTTCTTGCTTAGTTTCTTTTTCTGATTTGTTTGATTTTTTTTCTTGCTTAGCATCTTTTTCTGGTTTGTTTGATTCTTTTTCTTGCTTAGCATCTTTTTCTGGTTTGTTTGATTCCTTTTCTTGCTTAGTTTCTTTTTCTGATTTGTTTGATTTTTTTTCTTGCTTAGCATCTTTTTCTGATTTGTTTGATTTTTTTTCTTGCTTAGCATCTTTTTCTGGTTTGTTTGATTCCTTTTCTTGCTTAGTTTCTTTTTCCGATTTGTTTGATTCTTTTAAATCAGATTTTTTATTTTTTATTTTTTTCGTTTTTTCCATTTGCTGTTTGATTTTTTCTTCTTCATTCTTAGGCATCTCTTTTCCTCCATTTTTATATATTATAATTCAAATTCATATATAATATCACTAAGTATTACTAATGAAGCTGTTTCTGTTCTTAAAATTCTTTTACCTAAAGTTATACATTTAGCACCACATTTTACAAGCTTTTCAATTTCTTTTTCACTAATACCACCTTCAGGTCCAATAACAATTCCTATCTTTAACTCTTTTTCTTTATTCAATTTTTTTAATTCATTTTTTAATGTATTTGATTCTTCATTTTCATATGCTATTAATATAATATCATACTGTTGAACTATATTGCAAATATTTGTAATATTTACTACATTTTCTATCTTAGGTATAACATCTCTCTTACTCTGTTTTGCTGCTACTTCTGCTATTTTCTGCCATCTTTCTATTTTTTTTATAGTATTTTTTTCATCCAATTTAACTATACATCTTTCCATTACTACTGGAATAATTTTCTTTGCTCCTATTTCGGTTGCTTTTTGAATAATATATTCCATTTTATCTAATTTAGGAAGTGCTTGATATATATCAATATGTATATTACTTTCTGTAGTTATCAATTCTTTTTCTAATATTTTACACTCAATATTTTCTTTAAAAATATTTGTTATTTCTGATATATAACTTACACCTGTATCTTTGTTACAAACAATCAATTTTTCTTTTTCCTTTAGTCTTAATACATTAGTTATATGTCTTACATCTTCTCCAAGTATTTTAACTATATTATCTTGTATTTGGTTTTCTAAAACAAAAAATTTATACATTTCGTCCTCCACAGTACTTATATTATAACATATTTTTAATAAGTTTCAAACATTTATTTATTATATATGATAAATTATCTCATTCGTTTATGATAATATCTTAAGTAATTGGAATGAATGAAGAAAAAAAGTACAAAGTTATAAAAAAATTAGTTGAAATAAGAGGAAAAATCTTTTGAAACGTTTACTGCAAAACAGAAACATCGACTGAAACAAGGATTTGAATCTGAAGCTTCCTAAAAAATGTAAAAACACTAGCACTAATTTTATTAAAATTTTAGTGCTAATGTTAAAAAAATTTCGGGACATTTTCAAAAACTATTGACAGTTTTTTTACTAATCCAATAATAGTCTAAATTCTTACAAAAAAGAACATTGTTTTTAATAAAACAATGCTCTTTTTTAATAATTAATTTATTTTTGAACTATCTATTACATCCACAATTGCAGAATAATATTAAGAATATTAATATAAAGAATAACATACTGTTATCTCCACAACCACATCCTCCAAAAAGATTATTCAAAAATCCTCCATTTCCACAACTACAGTTGCATCCACAATTTCTAGCTTCTTCTTGCATATAAATACCTCCATTCTTTTCGTTTATATATTAATATGATTTTTAAGATATCATTGTTACAATTTAATTTGATTTTTTGTATTTAATATAATATAATTATTATAACTTATTTTATTATATTAAAACATGTGAAAATACTTAAGTTACCTACTATATTAATAGTTAAATCCAATTTGAATAAGAGGTGATAATTTGAAAAAAAATGTTGAGCTTTTAGCTCCAGTTGGAAATTTTGAATGTTTAAAAGCAGCTGTTCAAAATGGAGCTAATAGCGTATATTTTGGTGGAAATTTATTTAATGCACGAGCTACTGCTACAAACTTTGATTATGATGAACTTGAAAAAGTTATAAATTATTGTACACTACGAAATGTACATACACATTTAACTTTAAATACCCTTATAAAAGATTCAGAGTTTACAGATGCCATTATGATGGCAAAGAGAGCTTATGAACTTGGTATCAATGCATTAATTGTGCAGGATGTTGGCCTTGCTCAAATTTTAATGAAACTTTTTCCAAACCTTCGTATCCATGCTAGTACACAAATGACTATACATAATTTAGAAGGAGTTCAAGAATTAGAAAAATTAGGTTATTCTAGGGCAGTACTCTCAAGAGAATTATCTATTCAAGAAATAGAATATATTTGTAATAATTCTAATATAGAAATAGAGACTTTTATACATGGTGCACTTTGCATTTCTTATTCTGGACAATGTTTATTTTCCTCTATGGTTGGTGGTAGATCTCGGAAATCGAGGTAGATGTGCTCAACCTTGTAGACTTCCATATAAATTAATTGAAGAAAAAGAAAATAATAAAAAGCAAAAAATTATTGATAGTGGCTATCTAATTAGTCCTAGAGATTTATGTTCTTTAGATTTTATTCCTGAATTAATCAATGCGGGAGTTAAATGTTTTAAAATTGAAGGTAGACTAAAATCTCCTGAATATGTTGCAACAGTTACAAAAATTTATAGAAAATATATTGATATGATATTAAATAAAAAAGAATATATTGTAGATAAAGAAGATGTAACTGAATTAAAACAAATTTTTAATAGAGGTGGATTCTCTGCTGGTCATTTATCAACTAAGGCTAATCATGATTTAATATTTAAAGAGAAGCCTAACAATATGGGTTTATATGTAGGAAATGTAGCAGGATATAATAAACAGAAAGGTCATATTAAGTTAATATTAAATGAAAATTTAGCAATCGGTGATACAATTAATTTTGAAAAAGAAAATACAAAATACACAATTTCTGAACTCATGATAAACGACACTAATATTCCCAAAGCTTGTATTGGAAGTAAAGTAGTTGTTGGTAGAATGAAAGGTAATATCCATATAGGAGATAAAATATATAAATTATCTAGCAAAACTCAAATTGATAATGCTCAAAAATCATATAATAGTGAAAATGTAAAACTCCCTCTAAGATGCAATGTTGTTATAAAAAAGAATGAACCGATAGTTATGGATATATCAACTTGTACTTTTACAAATTCATTATACAAACATATAAATGTAAAAGTTCAATCTGAGCTAATACCTGAAAAAGCTATAAATTCACCTATTAGTAAAGATAGACTTATCTCACAAATAAGAAAAACTAATAATACTCCTTTCGAATTTGTAGAAATTAATCTTGATTTAGATGATGATGTTTTTATTCCAAGTATTAAAGAATTTAATGAAATTAGAAGAATGGCATTATCCAAACTTGAAAATATGATAATTTTAAAGAATAAAAGAAGCTCTAATTTAGATGAAAATAAATTAATTCACTTATGTAAAAATTTTTTAGAACATCAACCAGCTAATACATCAATTTCTAATCAAAAAAATATTGCTGTTTATTTTAATATAATACACCCGGATTTTGACTATAGTAAGCTGTCTACAAAATATATATCTTGCGTTTATGTTCCTTTAAGATATTTTATGAGAAAAGATTGTACTTCAGCTTTAAAAACTATTACCTCAATCTTCAAAACATATATTTATATGCCTGCTATCATTAAATCAAACTATAAAAATATTATTAAACATGGATTAGAAGAATTATTGGAAACATATAATATTACTGGTTTTATAGTATCCAACCTAGGTGATTTCATTTTACTTAATAAATATAAAAACAAATATGATCTTATTGGTAATTTTACATTGAATGCTTTTAATGTTCATAGTATTAATACTTTTGCGAATCTAGGTATTAACAAAATCACAATATCTCCAGAACTAAATATAAATGATATTAATGTTATAGGTGAAATAGAAAAGCAAAAATTACCTTTAGAATTAATTGTTTATGGGCATATACCTATAATGAAAATGAATTATTGTTTACTTGG
>CALXAS010000160.1 GCA_944386315.1 uncultured Clostridia bacterium
TATCTGAGTGTCCTAAAGCAACATTCCATAATTCTTCTGTGATATGAGGTGCAACAGGGTTTAGTAATTTCAAAAATCCTTCTGCATAGTCTTTAGGAAAAATATCTTCTTTATAAACAGTATTAATAAATATCATCATTTGAGAAATAGCAGTATTAAATCCCATTGTTTCATAATCATTTGTTACTTTTTTCACAGTATAATGATAAACTTTTTCTAGATTTTTATTTTCTAAATCTTGCAATTTACCAGATTCTGTATATAGTCTCCAAACTCTGTCTAAGAACTTTCTAGAACCATCAATTCCATTTGGATCCCATGGTTTAGCTGCATCTATTGGACCCATAAACATTTCATAAACCCTTAAAGCGTCTGCACCATATTCTTTTACCATATCGTCAGGATTTATAACGTTTCCTTTTGATTTACTCATTTTTTCTCCATTTGAACCTAATATCATTCCTTGATGACGAAGTTTAGCAAATGGTTCTTTAACAGGTACAAATCCTTTGTTATACAAGAAATTATTCCAAAATCTTGAGTATAATAAATGTCCAACTGCATGCTCAGGTCCACCAACATATAAATCAACTGGCATCCAGTGTTTTAAAAGTTCAGGATCGGCAATTTCTTTATCATTATTTGGATCAATATATCTTAAGAAATACCAGCTTGAACCAGCACTTCCTGGCATTGTACTTGTTTCTCTTCTGGCTGGTTTTCCCTCAAATGTTGTATTTACCCAAGATGTAGCTTTATCTAAAGGAGAAGCACCTGTTTTAGATGGAGCATAGTCTTCAAGTTCTGGTAAAATTAAAGGAAGTTCTTCATCTGAGATAATGTGTATTTCATCTCCTTCAGTAAATACAATAGGAATTGGTTCGCCCCAATAACGTTGTCTTGCAAATATCCATTCACGTAATTTATAATTTACTTTTTTAGTACCGATACCTTTTTCTTCTAGCCAAGCAATCATTTTATCAATGGCTTCTTGTTTTCCTAAACCATTTAAGAAGTCAGAATTAATATGAATTCCATCTCCAGTAAATGCTTCTTTTGAAACATCGCCACCTTCAAGAACTGGGATTATTTCTATTCCGAATTTTTTGGCAAATTCATAATCTCTTTCATCATGAGCAGGAACTGCCATTATAGCACCTGTGCCATAAGTAGCTAAAACATAGTCAGAAATCCAAATTGGTATTTCTTTTTCATTTACAGGGTTTATAGCATAAGCACCTGTAAAGCAACCAGTTTTTTCTTTATTTAGTTCTGTTCTTTCTAAGTCTGATTTAGAGGCAGCTAAAGCCTTATATTCTGCAATTGCATCCTTTTGGTCAGGAGATGTAATTGCATCTACTAGTTCATGTTCAGGTGAAAGTACACAATATGTTGCACCAAACAAAGTATCAGCTCTTGTTGTAAATACTGTAAATGTTTTATCACTACCTGCAACTGTAAAATTAACTTCTGCACCAATAGATTTTCCAATCCAATTACGTTGAATTTCTTTAGTAGATTCAGGCCAATCTAATTCCTCTAATCCAGATAAAAGTGTTTCTGCATATTTAGGAATATCCATAACCCATTGTTTCATGTTTTTACGAACAACTGGGAAACCACCTCTTTCACTTTTACCATTTATAACTTCATCATTTGAAAGTACGCAACCTAATCCTTCACACCAATTAACAGGCATTTCAATAAGTTTAGCAAGACCATCTTCATAAAGTTTTTTGAATATCCATTGTGTCCATTTGTAATAATCTGGTTCACAAGTAGATATTTCTTTACTCCAATCAAAAGAAAGTCCAAGCATTTTTAATTGTTTTTTAAATGTTTGAATGTTTTCTCGTGTAAAACCAGCAGGATGATTCCCTGTTTTTATTGCATATTGCTCAGCAGGAAGTCCAAAAGCATCCCAACCCATTGGATGAAGAACATTATATCCTTGCATTCTTCTCATTCTAGACATAATATCAGTTGCAGTGTATCCTTCAGGATGACCTACGTGAAGACCTTGACCAGATGGATAAGGAAACATATCTAATGCATAATATTTAGGCTTAGAAAAGTCCCATACATCAGTTTTAAATGTTTCATTTTTATCCCAATATTCTTGCCATTTTTTTTCTGTTTCACTAAAGTTATATGACATATTATCACCCTTTCATTGTAATCTATTTGATATATTCATTAAATATATCATAAAATGCATAAAATTGCCATAGTTTTAGGAATTTTTAATAAATTTTTTCTAATTACAATATATAAAAAATACTACTAACAATAATTAAGAATTGTTAATAGTATTATGCGACAGTATTTTTTGTGATGCTACGTATATATTTACCAATTTCATTGTCTGATAAATTTAATTCCAGAATCAATTTCTGCAAAATATCTCTTCTTGGTAAATCTTCTTCTTTATCAATACGTACATATTGTCTTAGACTAATTCCAAGTATGGAAGCCATTTGTTCTTGGGTATAATTTTTTTCTTTCCTCTTTTCTTTTATCATATTTATCATTCCCTCAATATATTAATAATCTACAATAATATGAAATTTGAAAACTTTAAGAATTCTTATATAAATTATTACATAATAAAAGAAAAAAATATATTGACATTAAATGTCATGTTTGATATAACTATTTTAGTTAATAATATATATATATTCAATCTAAGGAGGAAATAAATGTTTATAAGAGAGAGAAAACTTCAAAGTATGAAAGGTATTACGTTAGTAGCTTTAATAATAACAATAATAATTATTATTATATTGGCAACAATAACAATAAATTTAGCTATAGGTGATAATGGAATAATAAAACAAGCCAAAAATGCAAAAGAAGATGCAGAAGGTACAATTGAGTCAGTAGATAAAAATATGAATAGATTATTAGATGACTATTTTAATTTAATGTTAGGTGGTGGTGGCGGAACAGAGCCTGGAGAAGATAAAATACCGCCAACAGTAAATATACAAGTAGGGACAGTAACAGAAAATAGTATACAAATAACAGTAATTGCAACAGATAACGAAAGTGGATTAGCAGATAATGGAACATATAAATATTATTTAAATGGGGTAGAAAAAGGAACAGATATAAATAATACTTATACTTTTAGTGGTTTAAGCGCAGAGACGCAATATACAATAAAAGTAGAGGCATTTGATAAAGCTGGAAATAAGGGAGAGAATAGTACAACTGTGAGTACAACAAAAACAATACCACCAGAAGGAAGTGTGACAGAAGACGGTGTTCCAATACCAAAAGACTTTTACTATGTAGGTGGAAAAAAAGATGATGGAGTAGTAATATCTGATAATGTAAATGATAAGAGTCAAGGAGCAGAACATGAAAAAGTACAGGGATTACAAGGAAATCAATTTGTATGGGTTCCAGTAGAAAATCCAAATACAATGTTTACAGAAGAAAAAGGCATAAAGCTAACAGGAGTTACAACAACAACAGATGTATATAGCAAATTAAGAGGTGTTTCAGGAGGAAAACCAGGAAGTACAGCAAAGAGAGAACCAGACTTATTAAGTCAATATGATAATGTACAGGCATATTGGAGTATATTAGGAAGTAGCCAAAAGGATATGGCTGATAAAATGGTAGCAGAGTATAAAGCAATGTATGAGAGTATAAAAAAGTATAAAGGATTTTACATAGGCAGATATGAATTGAGTGGAAGTATTACTAATCCAACATCAAAAGCAGGAAAAGTAATTGAAAATCAACATTGGTATTATTTAAAAAAGGCATGTATGGAAATAATAAAAGGAAA
>CALXAS010000161.1 GCA_944386315.1 uncultured Clostridia bacterium
CACACTTTGCATTTTTAGAAGCACCAATACCGCTCAAAATTGCCGTAATACAAGTACCGATATTTTGTCCCATGATGATGGGAATGGCGTTATTATAGGTGATAGCCCCCGTTTGGCTTAAGGCCTGCAAAATACCAACGGAAGCAGAAGAACTTTGGATTGCTGCCGTCAGCACGGCCCCTGCAATCACGCCCAAGATGGGGTTTGTAAAGAGCAAAAACAAATTGGTAAAGGCCGGCATGTCTGCCAATGGCTCTACCGCATTAGTCATAATTTCCATCCCTGTCATTAACACCGCAAACCCCAACAGGATGGTCCCAATGTTATGTTTTTTCTGCTGTTTGGAAAACATCAAACAGCAAACCCCGATGGCTGCCAAAACCGGCGAAAAAGACGAAGGTTTTAACAGCTGCAAAAAGAAATTGCTGCTTTCAATGGCTGTCAAACTGATTAACCAGGCCGTCATGGTGGTACCAATATTGGCCCCCATAATCACGCCGATGGCTTGGTGCAGTTCCATTAACCCCGAATTGACAAACCCTACCACCATAACCGTCGTCGCCGAAGAACTTTGAATGACCGCCGTCACACCGGCCCCCAGCAACAATCCCTTGATGGGACTGGAGGTCAGTTTTTCTAAAATGATTTTTAATCGACCCCCCGCTTGTTTTTCCAAGGCTTTGCCCATCACATCCATGCCAAACAAAAACAAAGCAAGCCCGCCAATCATGTTTAACACATCAAACAGGTCCATACGCATCCTCCATTTCTTTTTGTCCTGTTTTTTTACATTATTTTTAATATACCGCTTTTGCGTAAAATCTATGGGAGGTGGAATGTAAAATCTATGTAAAATCCAGACGGTATGACGAACCGGCAAACGGCACCCTTCTTTACAACCCGTTTCAATCGTGCTATGATAATTACAGTTGAAACGCTCCACGAAAAAGAAAGGAAGAAGTCTATGCGCACAAAACCAAACCGCAACGATCCCTGCTGGTGCGGCAGCGGTCAAAAATATAAAAAATGCCACGAACCCATCGATGAAAAAATTTCCTATTTTGAAAGCCAGGGCCATGTGGTGCCCACCCAGAATCTGTTGAAAACACCTCAACAGCTGGAGGGCATCCGTCAAAGCAGCCGCATCAACATTGCCGTGCTGGATTATGTGGCCGAACAGATCCGCCCCGGGATCTCCACCGAAGAAATCAATACCTGGGTGGACCAAAAGACAAGGGAAATGGGCGGCATCCCTGCCCCCTTAAACTATGAAGGATTCCCCAAAAGCGTTTGTATCTCCATCAACGACCAGGTTTGCCATGGCATTCCTTCCCCCGATGTGATTTTGCAAGAAGGCGATATTGTCAATGTGGATGTATCCACCATTTACAACGGCTATTTTTCCGACTCCTCCCGTATGTTCTGTTTGGGAGAAGTGGACCCAGAATGGAAAAAGCTGGTGGATGTGGCCAAAGAATCGCTGCAGGTGGGGTTAAAGGAAGTCAAACCCTGGGGCTTTTTGGGCGACATGGGCGAGGCCATCCATACCTTTGTAAAAGCCCATGGCTATTCGGTGGTGGAAGAAATTGGCGGCCATGGCGTCGGGTTGGAATTTCACGAAGAGCCTTTTGTGAGCTATGTATCGAAAAAAGGCACGGAAATGCTGCTGGTGCCGGGCATGGTCTTTACCATCGAGCCCATGATTAACATGGGCGGCCACGAGGTCTATGTGGACGCAGAAAACGAATGGACCATCTATACCGACGACGGATCGCCGTCGGCCCAATGGGAAATCACCGTGGCTGTGACAGAAGACGGCTATGAAGTGCTGACCTGGTAACAAACCAAAAACAACAAAAAAGGAAGCTTCTCTGCCAAACGGCAGCAGAAACTTCCTTTTTCTATTTCTTTTTCATCCTCTTTGTTACAAAGCCCGTTTGTCACCGCGTTTCAGGCGTTTTCTTAGGCTTTGCTTATTCCAGGCCTTCCACCTTTGCGTTATAGGAATATTCCGGCGTTGGGAATGTGCCTTCTGTCACTTCTTTTTGATAGGTGTTAAAGGCATAGAGACTTTCCGGACGCAGATCGGCAAATTCCTTTGCAAATTTTGGCACCCATTCCGTCATGCCCAGCATATCCTGCAATACCAATGCCTGTGCTTCGCAATCCACCCCGGCGCCAATGCCGATAATTGGAATATGAATCCGTTCCCGCAGATATCTGGTCACAGCCGTTGGTACCCCTTCTACCATCACCATGAAGGCCCCGGCAGCTTCAATGGCCAGTGCATCTTCCAACAATGCTTCCACGGCTTCCATGCTCTTGCCCTGTACTTTAAACCCGCCCATCATGCTGGTGGTCTGTGGCGTTAAACCGATGTGGCCGCAAACGGGAATCCCGGCTTCCACAATACCTTTGATGACAGCTGCCGAACGTTTGCCGCCTTCCAGTTTGATGGCATCGCAGCCTATTTCCGTAAACATCCGGTTGGCACTGATCACGCCTTGTTCCACGGAAACATTATAGGAACCAAACGGCATATCCCCAATGATAAAGGTTTGGGGTGCGCCACGTTTGACGGCTTTGCCGTGATGGATGATGTCATCCACCGTTACCCCTACGGTGCCTTCATACCCCAGCATGGTCATGCCCAAAGAATCGCCCACCAAAATCATTTCGATGTTGC
>CALXAS010000162.1 GCA_944386315.1 uncultured Clostridia bacterium
GCCGTCCAGCACACGCAGGGAACGTTCTACTTCTACAGTAAAGTCCACATGTCCTGGTGTATCGATGATGTTGATACGATTACCTTCCCACTGAGCTGTGGTAGCAGCAGAGGTAATGGTAATACCTCTTTCCTGCTCCTGCTCCATCCAGTCCATTGTTGCAGCACCCTCATGGGTATCACCGATTTTGTAGTTACGGCCTGTATAGTAAAGGATACGCTCTGTGAGGGTAGTTTTACCGGCATCGATATGAGCCATGATACCAATGTTTCTGGTTTTTTCCAATGGGAATGCTCTATTAGCCAAAAAGTACTCCTCCTTTTACAGGTACGATCTGCTTCCGCCCGTAGACGGAAGCAGCCAGTATCTTCCTTACGCACACTTTTGCCCAATTGGACAAAAAATATGCACACTCTTCACAGTTTTTCTTACCATTTGTAATGGGAGAAAGCTTTGTTTGCTTCTGCCATTTTGTGGGTTTCTTCTTTTTTCTTGCAAGCGCCGCCGGCATTGTTCAGGGCGTCCATCAATTCGCCGGCCAGACGATCTACCATGGTTTTTTCGCCACGTTTTCTTGCATACATGGTCAACCAACGCAGACCCAAAGTACGTCTTCTGTCTGGTCTGATTTCCATTGGTACCTGGTAGGTAGCACCGCCGACACGGCGTGCTTTTACTTCCAGCACTGGCATGATGTTGTTCATTGCTTCTTCGAATGCTTCGATTGGGTCTTTTCCGGTTTTTTCAGCCACCTTGTCGAATGCACCGTAAACAATTCTCTGTGCCACACCCTTTTTGCCATCCAGCATCACGCTGTTGATGAGCTTGGTTACTTCTTTGCTTTTATACATTGGGTCTGGCAATACTTCTCTTTTTGCTACATGACCTTTTCTTGGCACGATTCTTCCCTCCTTAATATGGTTAGATCATCGGTACTCGTGTGCGAACAAATGGTTCTTCACTCGATTCATGCCTTACACTACTTGAATATATCTCGTTGCAGACGCAGTTCGTATATCATTTTTGTACAAGGCATTGTTCAGATTATCAACTTATTTTTTGTTTGCTTTTGGACGTTTTGCACCGTATTTGGAACGGCTTCTCATACGGTTTGCAACACCAGCGGTATCCAGTGTGCCACGGATGATGTGATAACGCACACCAGGAAGGTCTTTTACTCTACCACCGCGGATCAGAACAACAGAGTGTTCCTGCAGGTTGTGGCCTTCACCTGGGATATAAGCGGTTACTTCAATCCCGTTGGAAAGACGAACTCTGGCGATTTTTCTCAAAGCAGAGTTTGGTTTCTTTGGTGTAGAAGTTTTAACTGCGGTGCAAACGCCTCTTCTCTGTGGGGAAGAGATGTCGGTCTGCTTTTTCTGCAGGGAGTTCCAACCCTTCTGCAGTGCAGGCGCAGTGCTTTTCTTTTCTACCACTTGTCTACCTTTTCTTACTAACTGGTTAAATGTTGGCATTTAAAGTGCACCTCCTTACAAAAATGAATACGTTCTGCCTGCGATTGTTCGTCGCATATGGTCCAAAACAGGCTTTTTTCTTCTTGTTCGCCTATTTCCAGACACTGCAAAAGTGTATCACTTATCCACAAAAATGTCAAGCAAAATTTCGGTATTCTGCTGTAAAAATTCCGTAAACATCAAGAAAACAACACGCCCGTCATCGATGGATGGCAGGCGTGTTTCAAATGGTCTTTTTTCTTTTTGTCTTTGTTTTTTCCTATATAAAAGGAAGGAATCCTTCGGCGCCGTTTCTAAGAAGAAGAATCAGCGTTTCTTCTTTGGAAACGGTTTTACATGGTTTCTTCTTTTTCTTCTTCTGCAGGCACCACGTCGATGTTGCGATAACGATTCATGCCGGTACCGGCCGGAATCAATTTACCGATGATCACGTTTTCTTTCAGACCAATCAATGGGTCTACTTTGCCTTTGATGGCGGCTTCGGTCAAGACACGAGTGGTTTCCTGGAAGGAAGCGGCCGACAAGAAGGAATCGGTGGCCAGGGAGGCCTTGGTGATACCCAACAGCACGCGGGAACCTTTGGCCGGTTCCAAACCTTGTGCTTCCATTTCGGCGTTGGTATTTTCAAAGGTCAGCCAGTCAACGAGGCTACCTGGCAAGAAATCGGTATCGCCGTTTTCTTCGATTTTCACACGTTTGAGCATCTGGCGTACAATCACTTCGATATGTTTATCGTTGATTTCTACACCTTGCAGACGGTATACACGCTGTACTTCCTGGATCATATAATCCTGTACGCCACGCAGACCTTTGATTTTCAAAATATCGTGTGGGTTCACGCTACCTTCGGTGATTTCATCGCCGGCTTCGATATAGTCGCCGTCGTATACTTTGATACGAGAACCATAAGGAATGAGGTAGTCTTTGCTTTCGCCGGTTTCCCGGTTGGTGATGGTCACTTCCCGTTTCTTCTTCGTTTCGCTCAGCTTCACTTCGCCGGCAAATTCGGAGATGATGGCAAGGCCCTTTGGTTTTCTGGCTTCAAACAATTCTTCGACACGAGGAAGACCTTGTGTGATGTCGTCGCCGGCGATACCGCCGGTGTGGAACGTACGCATGGTCAACTGGGTACCAGGTTCGCCGATGGACTGAGCGGCGATGATACCAACGGATTCCCCAATCCGTACAGAGCGGCCG
>CALXAS010000163.1 GCA_944386315.1 uncultured Clostridia bacterium
TCTCACTTATATTAGCATTTAATAAACTATATAAAACTACCAACGCCAACAATCCTGCTGCAATAATAAGAATCCATACCACCATGTCCATATTATCCATAACTGTTTTAAACATATCTTGAGATGTTGATGTAAATGCTACTCCTGAAATATTCTTTGAATCATTTAATAATTTTTTTCCAAGATTCTCCTCACTTATCCCATTCGTATCAACAGTTTTGGCTAATATTACATTTGATTCTATGCGTGTGTTAAAAGTGCTATTATATAATTCAGGAGACATATATATATAATGTAATATATAATTTTCTGTTATCTTAGATATCTTTACATCTTTTCTAATCCCATCTGCATTTTCAAGAAGAATAGTATCCCCTTTTTTTATATTTAATAAACTTGCTAATTTCTCACTTATAACAACGCCTGTACTATCTAAAACATATGTATCATCTTGATTTTTTCTATCTCTTAATGTAATAAATTCTGATAATTTATTTACATCACTTGGCACAATCAATTGTATTTGCTGATTATTATCATCTTTGGCAATCTTTACAGATTGTGTATTTACTCCTAATGTAGTTTCAATTTCTTCATTTTCTAAAATGTTATTTTCTAATTCTACTAACTCATCTCCATATTTTTCTTCTTTTAGAGTTATACTAAGATTATATTTATCTATTTCACCAAATTGCATTGGTATCATATTTGATATTGCATCTCTTAATCCAAATCCTGAAACTATTAATGCTGTACAACCACAAACACCAATAATTGTCATTAAAAATCTCTTTTTGTATCTAAAAAGATTTCTTGCTGTTACCTTTGCTGTAAAATTCATATGTTGCCATATAAAAGATACTTTTTCTAAAAACACTCTCTTACCAGGCTTTGGAGCTTTTGGTCTCATAAGAATTGCTGGCTCATTTCTTAATTCTTTTATGCAAGTATACATAGTTGCTCCAACTGTACAAAGCACTGCAATCCCCATACCAATAATTGCAATATTTGTGTTAAATTCTAAAATCACTTCTGGCACATCATATACCATAGCATACATATTAGCAATTACTTTTGGTAAAAAATTAAATCCAACAAAAATTCCTATTATACCACCTATTACAGTAGCCAAACTTGCATAAATTAAATACTTACTTGCTATTTGTCTTTTACTATATCCAAGTGCTTTCAAAGTACCTATTTCAACTCTTTGCTCTTCGACCATTCTAGACATTGTTGTTAAACTTATTAATGCAGCGACTAAAAAGAAAACTACTGGAAATACTTCTGCAAGATTTGCAACTCTATCTGTATCTTGAACATAGCTTATGTATCCAACATTTTGGTCTCTATCTAACACAAACCACTCTGGCATTTCGATTTTATTTAACTCTTTTTTTGCATCTAATAATTCTTCATCTGCCTTAGCAATTTTTTCTCCATACTCTTTCTTTACTTTTTCTAATTCTTTTTCTCCATCTTTAATTTCTTTTTCAGAATCTTCTATTTTTTTCTCTGCTTGATTTAATTGATAATACACAGAATTTTTTTCATTTTGTAATTTCTTTTCGTTTGCTTCTATCTTATTTTTACCATTTTGTATTTCTTTCTCTGCATTTTGTAAACCTTTTCTCGCAGTTTCTATACCATTTTCTAAATTATTAATAGTTCCAGATATATCAGATATTCCTTGTTTATTTAATTCATTATTAATAATTGAGATTGTCTTTTGTATCATTTGAATTTGATTTTTTACTTGCTCTATTTGATCTTGAATTTGTGCTTTTTCCTCTTCAGATGTTGCCTGTTCTAATTTATTTTGCAGAATACTTAATTTTTCTTGCAATTCTTTCAAATTTATTTGCAAAGTATCTAGTTGTTTTTTAGTTTGTTTTAATTTACTTAGTTGTTCTTCATATTCTTTTATTTGTTTTTCTGCTTTTTCTTTTTCTTCTTTAAATTTTGCTTCATTTTCTTTTAATGTTGCCTTAGCCTTGCTAATTTCTTCTTCTGCTTCTTTAAACTCGCTATATGCATTTTCTCTATTTATTTCTAATTCTCTCTTACCATCTTCTAGTTTAGATTTTCCATCTTTAAGCTCTTTTTCTGCTTTTTTTATTTCTTTTTCTGCCTGCTCCTTTTCTTTTTCTAATTCTTTTTGAGCATCTTTTATTTTAGAATTTGCACTATCATATAGTTCGTTATATCTTGCCTCTCTTCTTTCATTAGATATTGCCTCTAAGTCATCTTTTACTTTTTCTACTTCATTAGAATATTTTTTACTTGTTGTATCTAAATCTTTTACATCTGCTACTGTCAAATAAATATTTGTATATATGTCTACATTTATATTTTCTTTTGGTATATACATATAATAATTTATTACACCACTACCAAGTTTTGTACTCCCCCTGTCTGTTGATATATACATAGGTGATTTCACTGTTCCCACAATTGTAACTTTATTTTGTTTTAATACTTTTTCTTTTTCTCCTTCGTCATTAGTTATATCATCTACTTTTATTTCTATTGTATCTCCTATTTTGTGTCCTGTTCCCTCTAAAAATATAGGTTCAACCACACATTCATTTTCTTTTTCTGGTAAACGACCTTCTACTAATTCAAGTTTATTTATATTATTTAAAAAAGTTTCTAACTTTACAATAACCTCTTCATCTTCTATTTTTACTATTGCATCAGTCTGATATGAACCTTCAACATTTTTTGTGTTCTCTATTTTTTGTATTGCACTTATATCTTCATCTGTAAGTCCTAATGTTGAAATAACTTGTACACCCATTACATCTAAATCATCGAAATATTTATCTAATGTTTTTTTCATATCTGGACTAGCTGCTTTTATTCCAGAAAAAAAGCCAACGCCCAATAGCACAATAAGTATAATTGATATGAACCTTTTATATGAATTTTTTATTTTTTTTATT
>CALXAS010000164.1 GCA_944386315.1 uncultured Clostridia bacterium
CTTCGAACTGGGGGAGCTTGCGTCGTTCCTTAACCTGCTTAAAGGATGTGCAATCCACCGCATGCGCCAGAGCGAAGCCACGCTCACGCCGGACAGCCTTGGCAGCGACCGCGTGCTCGTGCTGGAATATGAAAAGCCGGCCGCAGCCTGCTGAAACGGGATTTTTCCATAGCCTCAAGCTATGCAAACGGTTTGCTGCAGCCAACCCAACGGACTATGCGGCGAAAGTGTTTCGCTGTAAAATAGCTTTTTAAAACGCCTATAAGAGCCGGAGCCTTTAGCGCAACAAGCGCGTAAAAGACGCCGGTTTTTTGCTTTAATTTGCTTGAACGCAGCAACACCCTAGCTAAGCGGGGCGCGTAAAAAGCTTTGGTGTTAGACGTCAAGCGCAGCAAGAAATAAACAGCAGCCCAGTATGGCAGAATACTTACCTCCGTGTTTAAAACGCCCATTTACGGAGTGTGGAGCAAGCGATACAAGTGACAGAGAGGCTCCGGTACCGTTTGAGATGCTTGCCGGTATCATACCTTTTTAGGGCTTTCACAGGCAACCGATTAACTTCTAGCCTTTTACGCAAACCTCATGAATGAAACTGTAATCCCTAAGCCAGAGAGGTACGCGTTCGAGCAGTTAAACGATGCCTGCCACGTGCATGGGCTTGCAAGGCGCAATACATAGTGCTTCAACCAAGGTGGAACAGAGCCTCGGCACGCGAACATGGGACGCATCCAACCCTTGGAATTTCTCTGAATCTGTGGCGAACCCAAAACGCAAAAGGCCCGCATGACGCTATGCGGACGGGCCTTTGCTCAAATTTGGGGGAGGAAATTCTTGTTGCGTGTGTCGCTGCGCTGGATACCGCATATAGGCGGGCGAAAGCGCTTTTGTGGCATCGCGTTAAAGACGTACGCGCCCGGCGTATAAACGGCGCGGGTTGAGCCCTATGTAAAGCGCGGCTGGCAGAAAAATGCCGCGGGGGAATTAAAACGGCGACACAAGAAATCATTGCCTTAAAGGAACATATTGGGGCGGCTGCATTGGCATAAGCAGGAAAATCACCGGATTGTCACCTTCTCTTTTGCCCTTCTGCTGCAGCCTGCCCTTTCAAAGTCACAGCATCTTTTTTACTCTCGCTGGTTCCAGCCGAAGGCTGGCAGCACGTTGGAATAAAAGCGGCGGAGCGTGGGCGATGCCTTGCTGTTATTGCATCTTCATCGCGCGAATGAACCGCGATACGACGATAACACTTACGAGGATGGCGATGACAGCAAACCCCACGAGCACGGCGGCCCACCACTGTATAACAGGGCCCTGGTTTTCCTCCGGCTGGGTATCGACTTCGATGACAGGTTGCTTGATCTCCAGCGTGAACGTGGTTTCCGCAGTATACTCTGTGTCGGTATCATCATAGTAGGTAATGGTATAAAAGCCGTGGGTCTGGCCGTAGCTTTCGGTGTAACCTTCCGTCATGGAGAGCATGCCGATAAAAACTTCCATCTGCCCATAACCTGCTTCGCCGGGCGCTATGTCGCCCAGAAATACCGTGGAGGTGGGGAAAAGGCCTGCGCCCGATACGGAGACTGAAACGTTGCGCAGCGGCGCTTTCCCAATGTTGAACACGTTGGCAGGCAGTGAGAGCGTTTCCCCTGCGGTAATTTCCTTGGGCACGGAGATGGCGTCATAGGAGAGCTCAACGGGCTGCGTTATGTGCACGAGGAACTCGCGCGCGGTGGAATAGGTACCCCCATAAAGGTCCACGTAGTCCAGCGTGACCGTGAAGGGCTGGCTGCCGGCCAACACATCCTTTGTGGTTTTCATCGCAAAGGATGCATGCGCGCTTTCGCCGGCGGCGATGTTTTCAAGCAGCTGCGCGTTGGCCGTTTCCACAGGCAAAATGCCGGGTTCGCTGCTTGCCCAGGAAAGCTTCACGCTTCGCGCGCGGATATTGCCGATATTCTCAATCGTTACATCCACGGTGAACGTTTCGTTCCCGCCTACGGTTTCGGGTGCAATTGCGCATTGGGAAATGAACAGTTCCGGTTTTTCCGCTTCCACCTTTTCCACAGCGTTGGGGTCGGGCGGTGTTTTGCCATCGGTGATCGTGACATAGACGGTGAAGGATTGCTGGGTTTGTGCGCCGCGTGCGTTTAGGTATTCAGCGCGCAGCGTAACGAGATAGGAGCCGTTGTAGCGGTCGTGCGCGAGGGGGATCTCAAAGGAAAACAGGTAAAGGCTGCCCCAGCCCTGCGGCGTGGCAGTCTGGCTGTAATTTCCATAAAGGAAGGGGCTGTCCGCAGTGGTGCCAAGATCCACGGTAACGGTAACGCGCCCATCATAGGTGACGCCCACAAGCGGAAGCACGATGAACGCCGAGCCGTTTTCCACGCGCGGCATGTAACCGTCGGCATAGGGCTTATCCATGCCGGCATAGAGGTGCGCCCCATCGATGGAGAGCAGGCCTGCGGGAGCCTCGCTCGGCTGCGGCGCGTTGGGATCTGTGCCGTCGGAAATGGTAACATAGACCGGGAATGCCTGGGATTGCTGCGCTCCGGTGGAATCCGTGTAGCGCACCTGGAACGTAACTGGATAGGTCCCGTTGATCCTGCCTGCCTTCAGAGGCAGGTTGAGGGAGATTACGAACAGGTTGTCGCGGTTTGGGTCCTCTGGCCCTGGCGCGGAAGCATACACGGTGAATTGATAATTCCCATAGGCAAAAGGGGAGGAAGCTTCCGTGCTGATTTCCGGCGTAACGGTAATGGAGG
>CALXAS010000165.1 GCA_944386315.1 uncultured Clostridia bacterium
CGATGTTGCCAATGTTACAGGCAGAGATTGTGGAAAAAAATCATTGGGCCGATGATGACGAATTGTTGAATTATTATGCCATTGGCCAATGTACGCCAGGAGTCATTGCCGTCAATACGGCCACCTTCATTGGCTATAAACAGGCCGGCATCAAAGGCGGGATTGTGGCCACACTGGGAATGATTTTCCCAAGTTTGGTGATTATCAGTATCATTGCCGGCGTATTGACCACCTTTGCCGATAATGTCACGGTACAGCATGCCTTTGCGGCGGTCAGAGTGGCCGTGGGGGCCATGGTGGTCAACACCGTGGTAAAGATGTGGAAAAGTTCGGTGAAAAACCAAATGGCGATGGTTTTGGCCATCATTGCGTTTTTGGCCAGCATGTTTTTACCCATTTCGCCCATTGCCATTGTGCTTTTGGGTGCCGTTTGCGGTTTGGTATTCCCTTCTTTAGGAAAGGAGGGTAAGGCATGATTGCTGGATTATTGTTATTATACTATGAATTTTTCAAAGTGGGTCTGTTTGCCGTTGGCGGCGGGCTTGCCACATTGCCGTTTTTGTATGATTTGGCCGATAAATACGACTGGTTTACCAAAAAAATGGTGGGGGATATGATTGCCATTTCCGAATCCACCCCTGGCCCCATTGGTGTCAATATGGCCACCTATGTCGGGTTCCAAAATTATGGTATCATCGGCGCCATTGTCTCCACACTGGGTCTCGTTTCGCCGTCGATCATTATCATCATCATCATTGCCCGGTTTTTACAAAGCTTTTCCGATCATCCCGTGGTCAAACGAGTATTTTCTGGCCTGCGGCCGACGGTGACGGGTTTGATTGGGGCCGTGGCTGTGTCGCTGGTGGTGGCAGAAGTCATTTCTTCTTCGGTGTATGAAAGTCAAGGAATCAGCCTTGCCATGTTTCAGTGGAAGGCTGTGGTGTTGTTTTTGATTTTGCTTGTGGCAACCAATTGCTATAAAAAGCATCCGCTTTTTTATATCGCCATTGCGGCGGCTGTGGGCATTCTTTTTCAGTTTTGATTGAAGGAGGTCAAAGAGCATGGAACATCTGCATGTGACAAAGGATCAATTTCAAACCATGATCCGTGAAAACCTGAAGGCATTGAGCCGCAAAACGCTGGAGACGGCGTCGGAACAGGAAATCTATCAGGCAGCAGCGTATTCCATTCGAGAAATTGTCAACGACATCTGGATGAAGACACACGATACGTATTACCAAAAAGATGTGAAGATGGTATACTATCTTTCCATGGAGTTTTTGATGGGCCGCTTTTTTGGTAACACCATCATGAACTTATCCTTATACGAACCTTTCCGCCAAGCCTTTGAGGAGATGGGCATTGACTATAACAAAATTGAGGACCAAGAGCCGGACCCAGGTCTGGGAAATGGCGGCTTGGGCCGTCTGGCCGCTTGCTTTTTGGAATCCCTTTCCACATTAAACCTGCCGGCCTATGGCTGTGGCATTCGGTATCATTATGGCATTTTTGAACAGCAGATTGAAGACGGTTATCAGGTGGAAAAACCGGATAACTGGCTGGAAAATGGGGACCCTTGGAGCATCCGCCGCAATGAATATGCCGTGGAAGTCAAATTTGGCGGCACCGTGCGGGCCGTACCCAAAGAAAACGGGGAATACCGGTTTATCCAGGAAAACTATAATTCGGTTCTGGCTGTGCCCTATGACTATCCAGTGGTGGGCTATGGCAACCAAGTGGTCAACACCCTGCGGCTGTGGGATGCGGTGCCCATGAACCGGTTTGACCTGCAAAGCTTCAATGCCGGCAATTATCAAAAGGCCATGGAAGAACAGGTGCTGGCCCAGACGTTAACGGATGTGCTCTATCCAGCGGACGAACATATCTCCGGCAAAGAGCTGCGGCTAAGACAACAGTATTTCTTCATTTCTGCCACTGTGCAGCGGGTGATTGCCCGGTTTAAAAAAGACCATACCGACTGGAAGGAACTGCCGGAAAAAGTGGCATTCCAGCTCAACGATACCCACCCGACGGTGGCCGTGGCCGAACTGATGCGGGTGTTGGTGGACGAAAACGACCTGCCTTGGGATGAGGCTTGGGAGATTACCACAAAGGTCTGTGGCTATACCAACCATACCATCATGAGCGAGGCGCTGGAAAAATGGCCCATTGAGCTTTTCAGCCGTCTGTTGCCCCGGATTTATATGATTGTGGAAGAAATCAACCGCCGTTTCTGCATGGAACTGATGGAACGGTATCCGGGAGATCAGCAGAAGGTGCGGAATATGGCCATTGTGGCCGACGGGCAAGTGCGGATGGCTTATTTGGCCATTGTGGGCAGCCACAGCGTCAACGGCGTAGCCGCTTTGCACACAGAAATTTTGAAACATCAAGAATTGAAGGATTTTTACGAGTTTTACCCGGAAAAATTCAATAATAAAACCAATGGGATCACCCAAAGACGTTGGCTTTTTTATGCCAACCAGCCTTTGGCAAAGCTGATTACCGAAACCATTGGCGACGGCTGGATCACCGATTTGTCCCAGTTGGAGCGTTTGGCGCCTTATGCAGAAGATGCGGCCTTCCGGGATGCCTTTATGGAAGTTAAGCGGCAAAACAAATTGGCTTTGGCCCGCTATATCAAAGAAGAGACGGGCATTCAAGTGAACCCCGATTCCATCTTTGATATTCAAGTAAAGCGTCTGCATGAATAC